>JBDSFV010000121.1:0-8402 GCA_039919355.1 Luteimonas sp.
CGGCACCCTGACCGAGACGCTGGAGGCGATCGCGATGGCCGATGCGGCGAACTACGCCACCGTCGTCTCGCACCGTTCCGGCGAGACCGAGGACACCACGATCGCAGATATCGCCGTGGCGACCACCGCCACGCAGATCAAGACCGGCTCGCTCTGCCGTTCCGACCGCGTTGCCAAGTACAACCAGCTGCTGCGCATCGAGGAACAGCTGGGCGCCGCCGCGCGCTATGCCGGCCGCGACGCGTTCGTCTCGCTGAAGCGCTGACGCAGGACACGCACCTGATGCGCGGCCTGCGGATCCTGCTGGTGTTGCTGTTCGCGCTGCTGGCGTGGCTGCAGTACCGGCTGTGGTTCGGCAATGGCGGCGAACGCGAGGTCGCGACGTTGCAGGCGCAGGTGCAGCGGCAGGTGCGCGACAACACCGGATTGAAGCAACGCAATGATGCGCTGGCGGCCGAGGTCGAGGACCTCAAGTCCGGCGAGGCCGCGGTCGAGGAACGCGCGCGCAGCGAGCTCGGCATGATCAAGCCGGGCGAGACGTTTTACCGCGTGGTCGAGCCGGACGCGCCGACCGCGCCCGCCGACGGGCAGGACGAGGACCGCGCGCCGTGACCTGGGCGGTGGTCCCCGCCGCCGGCCGCGGCACGCGCTTTGGCGACGGAGTGCCGAAGCAATACCTGGACATCGCCGGCGAGCCGTTGCTCGCGCATACGCTGCACGCGTTGCTGGCACATGCGTCGGTCGAAGGCGCCGTGGTGGCGTTGGCAGCAGGCGACCCGCATTGGCCGGGCTGGTGTGAAGTCGCAGGCAAGCCGGTCATGACCTGCATCGGTGGTGATGCGCGCGCGGATTCGGTGCTGGCCGGCCTTGCCGCGCTGCCCGAAAGCGTACGTCCCGACGATTTCGTGCTGGTGCACGATGCCGCGCGCCCGAACCTGCGGCTCGACGACCTTGACCAGTTGCTGGAGCGCGGTCGCAACGATCCGGTCGGCGCGATCCTTGCCGCGCCGCTGCGCGACACCCTCAAGCGCGCCGGCGACGATGGCGGCATCGACGGTACCGAACCACGCGAACGCCTGTGGCGGGCGCTGACGCCGCAACTGTTCCGGCGCCTGCAACTCACGCGGGCACTCGAAGCGGCGCGCGACGCGGGCGTTGCCGTCAGCGACGAATCGATGGCGATGGAGCGCCAGGGTCTGCGCCCGCTGCTGGTCGAGGGCAGCGAGGACAACTTCAAGATCACCACCGCCGCCGACCTGGCGCGGTTCGCGTTCATACTCTCGCAACGATGAGTGCCGCCATCCGCATCGGTCACGGTTTCGACGTGCACGCCTTCGGCGACGGCGACCACGTCATGCTCGGCGGGGTGCGCCTGCCGTTCGATCGCGGCATCGTCGCGCACAGCGATGGCGATGTCGTCATCCACGCCCTCTGCGACGCCATGCTGGGTGCGCTGGCGCTTGGCGATACCGGCCGGCATTTCCCGCCCTCCGACCCGCAATGGGAGAACGCCGACAGCCGCGTATTCCTGCACCATTGCAATGCGCTGCTCCAGCAACGCGGGTGGATGCTGGGCAATGCCGACATCACCGTGATCTGCGAGCGGCCCAAGGTCGGTCCGCATGCGGAAGCGATGCGCGCCGTGCTGGCAGCCGAACTGGGCGTCGCTGTCGATGCCATCAGCGTCAAGGCGACCACGACCGAGACGCTCGGCTTCAGCGGCCGCGGCGAAGGCATCGCCGCGCAGGCGGTGTGCCTGCTCGTGCGTGCATGAGCGAAAGCTTGCCGCTCGCGTACGGCACGGCCGTCCTGTCGGCGCGCATGCGCAGCACACCCGAGGATTTCGTCGTCGAGGAAATCGATGCGTTCGAGGCGACCGGCAGCGGTGAGCACCTGCTGCTGACAGTCGAGAAGCGCGGGATGAATACCGCGTTTGCGGCAAAACGGATCGCGGAATGGGCCGGCGTGGCGGAGATGGGCGTCAGCTACGCAGGCCTGAAGGATCGCCACGCGCTGACCCGCCAGCGCTTCAGCGTGCACCTGCCCAGGCGCGTTGCCCCCGACCTCGCCGCGCTCTCGTCGGCGGAACTCCGGATCCTGAAAAGCCAGTGGCATGCGAAGAAACTCCCGCGTGGCGCGCTGGCCGGAAACCGCTTCGAGCTGGTCCTGCGCGAGGTGCAGGGCGAGCACGCCGAGATCGACGCGCGCCTGCGCGCCATGGCCGACCGCGGCCTGCCCAATTATTTCGGCGAGCAGCGCTTTGGCCGCGACGGCGACAACGTCGCCAACGCGCTGGCGATGTTCGCCGGCAAGAGGATGCAGCGCGAGCAGCGCACGCTGCTGCTGTCTGCGGCGCGCTCTGAGCTGTTCAACCAGGTGTTGGCCACGCGCGTATCCGGCGGATCCTGGGATCGGGGACTGGATGGCGAGGTGTGGATGCTCGACGGCAGCCGCAGCGTGTTCGGCCCGGAGCCGTGGAACGACACGCTGGCGGCGCGACTGGCGGGATTCGACATCCACCCGACCGCGCCGTTGTGGGGACGCGGCGACCTGCGTACGACCGGTGCGGCGGCCGCGCTCGAGCGTGCGGTACTTGCCCACGAACAGGCACTGGCATTGCGGGCTGGCCTGGAGGCTGCCGGCCTGAAACAGGAGCGACGCGCGACCCGCCTGCGGCCGCAGGCGCTGGGCTGGGAATGGGGCGACGCGCGCAGCTTGCGCCTGCACTTCGCGCTGCCGCCGGGCACCTATGCGACCACCATGCTGGGCGAACTCGGCGACGTGGTCGACACTGCAGCGCGCCCATCCGACCGTCTGTCGGAAAGCGGTGTACAGCACTGGCGAGGTCCGGAGCCCGGCGTACAAGACAGAAGTGACGACCGGTAGAGGGTCCGGTCGCGATGATGCCGAAACGGCATCCAACCGGAGAACCGTCATGAACGCATTGCCTCGCTTTGCGATCCTGTCGCTATCGGTGCTCGGGCTGGCGGCTTGCGCCAGCATGCAGGACAAGACCGCGATGGCGCCCGCAATGACAGCGGGCCAGCACGCCACGATCCAGACCGACTATGCCTATATGGCCAAGGTCGAAAGCATCGCCCGGGCACGCGGCGTCGACGTCCAGTGGGTGAACCCGCCAGTCAAGCGCAGCGTCCCGCACCAGCAGTGATCAGCGTGACCGTTTGACCCCGGTCGCCAGAAGCACCAGCACCGCGCCGTGCCCGCCCTGCGCGGGCGGTGCTGAATGGAAGGCCAGCACGTCCGCACGCTGACGCAGCAGGCGGTCGACCAGGTTCTTCAGTACCGGCACGCCGCTGTCGGAATGCAGGCCCTTGCCGTGCACGATCCGCACGCAGCTCAGTCCGGCCTGCATCGACTCCTTCAGGAAACGCCGCAGCAACGCCTCGGCCTGCGCCGCGTCGCTATGGTGCAGATCGAGTTCGTCCTGCGCGGCGTACTGTCCGCGACGCAGCCTCTGCAGCACCCGCAGCGGGATTTCGTCGTGGCGCCAGGCGAGGGCATCGCCCGCCTCCAGCACGTCGGCATCGAGCGCGCGACGGAATTCGCCCAGTGCCTCGGCTTCGTCGCGCGCGGCCATCCGTGCCAGCGGGCGTGGTTTCGGCTTGCCTGGAGGCGGGATCGTCGGTGGCAGTTCGCGCACCGGGCCGATCGCCGTGCGGAACAACGCGGCATCGTCGTCCTCGTCCTCCGGCGGTGGCGCGCGGCCTGCGTTCATGCCGCAAGCCTACCGTGGCGATCGGCGCAACGCGACGGCCGCCTTCGCGCATCCGTTATCATGGCGACAACGATCGCCCGGGACACGACAAGGCATTCATGCGCGTACTGGTCAGCAACGACGACGGCGTCGACGCCCCCGGTATCCGGATCCTCGCCGATGGCCTGCGCGAAGCCGGTCACGACGTGCTGATCGTCGCGCCCGACCGTGACCGCTCCGGCGCCAGCAACTCGCTGACGCTGGACATGCCGGTGCGGGTTGTGCGTCTGGACGACTGCACCTGGCGCGTCCATGGCACGCCGACCGACTGCGTGCACGTGGCGATCACCGGCATGCTCGAGCTGGAGCCGGACATCGTCGTCTCCGGTATCAACAACACCGCCAACCTTGGCGACGACGTGATCTATTCCGGCACCGTCGCCGCGGCGATGGAAGGCCGCTTCCTCGGCCTGCCGGCGGTGGCGATGTCGCTGGCCAGCACCGATCACCGCGGCCGCCATTACGAAACCGCCGCGCGCGCCGCGGTGGAAATCATCGCGCGGCTGAAGACCGACCCGCTGCCGGCCGACACCATCCTCAACATCAATGTGCCCGACGTCGCCTGGGAAGACGTCAAGGGTTTCGAGGTGACGCGGCTCGGCAACCGCCATCGCGCCGAGCCCTGCATTCCGCAGGAAGACCCGCGTGGCCGCACCTGGTGGTGGATCGGCGCGGCCGGTGCCGCGCAGGACGCAGGTCCGGGCACCGACTTCCACGCCGTGCGCAGCGGCCATATCTCCATCACCCCGATCCACGTCGACCTGACCCGCTACCAGGCGCTGGAACAGGTCGCCAGCTGGGTCGGCGGCCTCGCCGCATCGCTGGACGCCGAAGCATGACCGCACGCATGCGGCTGCAACCCGAGGCGATCGGCCTGGGCATGACCTCGCAACGCGTCCGCGACCGCCTGATCGATCGCCTGCGCGAGGGCGGCATCCGCGATGAGCGCGTGCTCCACGCGATCCGCACGGTGCCGCGGCACCTGTTCGTCGACGAGGCCCTGGCGACACGCGCCTACGAGGACACCGCGCTGCCGATCGGACACGGCCAGACCATCTCGCAGCCGTGGGTGGTGGCGAAGATGACCGAGGCCCTGTTCGCCGACGGCGCGCAGCCCAAGAAGGTGCTGGAAGTAGGCACCGGCTCCGGTTACCAGGGCGCGATCCTCGCCTCGCTCGGGCTCGAGGTGTACACGGTCGAGCGCATCGGCGAACTGCTGCGCACCGCGCGCAAGCGTTTCCGCACGCTCGGGCTCAATGTGCGCAGCAAGCACGACGACGGCCGCATCGGCTGGCCGGAGCACGCACCGTACGATGCGATCGTGGTCACCGCGGCGGCGCCGACGCTGGTCGAAGCACTCACCGCGCAACTCGCGCCAGGCGGCACGCTGGTGGCCCCGGTTGGCGGCAGCAGCTCGCAGTCGCTGCTGAAGCTGCGCAAGGATGCCGAGGGCGCGATCGAGGAAAGCAACCTCGCGCCGGTGGTGTTCGTGCCGCTGCTGTCCGGGATGATCGACTGAATGAGGGTGGCTTCGAAATGAAACTGTTCGGCCCGGTGTACGAACGCGCACTGGTCTGGGCACGGCATCCGCGCGCGCCGGCGTTACTGGCCGGGTTGAGCTTCGCCGAGGCGGTGATCTTCCCGGTGCCGCCGGAAGTGATGCTGGCGCCGATGTGCCTGTCTCAACCCAGGCGCAGTTTCTGGTTCGCGGCGCTGAGCCTGGTCGGCTCGCTGGCTGGCGCGGTCGTGGGCTATGCGCTCGGCCATTACGCCTTCGAGATGGTCAAGCCGATGCTGGCATCGCTCGGCTGGATCGACCGGATCGAGGTCCAGGTCGAGTACCTGCGTGGGATCGCCGCGCAATCGCCGTGGAAAACCTTCTGGATCCTCGTCCTGGCCGGATTCACGCCGATTCCGCTGAAGTTCTTCACCTGGGCGTCGGGAATCGTCGGGGTGCCGCTGCTGCCGTTCCTCGCCAGCATGGCGGTCGGCCGCGGCAAGCGCGTGTTCCTGATCGCGGCGGCGATCAGGCTCGGTGGCGCGCGTGCGGAAGGCGCGCTGCGGCGCTATATCGAGCCGATCGGCTGGGGCGTGATGGCGCTGCTGGCTGCCGGCATCGGTTATTTCGCATGGAGGTCGCAAACTTGATGGCTGCAAGGCGGATGACTGCATTCGTTCGTGTCGTTGTGTTGCTGGTAGCGACCGTGCTGCTGGCCAGTTGCGGCAGCAGCCGGGTGGTGCGCGAATCCGGTGTCCGTGGCAGCAGTGCCGGCCCCGTGCGGGTGTCGAAGCCGAAATACGGCGCCACCGTGACCGTTCACCGCGGCGAGACGCTGTATCGCATTGCCACCGACAACGGCATCAGCGCACTCGACCTGGCGATGTGGAACAACGTCCTGCCCCCGTACACGATCTACCCGGGTCAACGCCTGCGCCTGTATCCGGGGGGCGGCAGTTCGCGTCCGCGCCCGACCGGCAACGTGGTTCCGCAGCGTCCGGTCGCCTCCAGGCCGCGCCCCGCAGCGCCTGCGCCGATCGTTGTCGCGCCAGCGGCCAGTCCATTCTCCTGGCGATGGCCGGCCGACGGCGAACTGGTCGGCCGCTACGTATCCGGCGAGCCGACCCGGCAAGGCATCGACATCGCCGGCCAGGCAGGGCAGGCCGTGCGCGCCGCGGCCGATGGCGTGGTCGTGTATTCCGGCTCCGGACTGGTCGGCTATGGCGAACTGATCATCGTCAAGCACAACGACGCCTGGCTGTCGGCCTACGGCCACAACCGCGCGCGCTTGGTCAACGAAGGCCAGATCGTCAAGGCCGGGCAACAGATCGCAGAGATGGGCCACAGCGGCGCCGCGCGCGACATGCTGCATTTCGAGATCCGCTTCAACGGCAAGCCGGCGGATCCGCTGCAGTATCTGCCGAAGCGGTAGGGCGGGTCTTGACCCGCCATTGCCTGATCGGCGATGCATCATTTCGGCGGGTCGAGACCCACCCTGCGAAATATGAACCCCGCCACCACGCGCCGGCCTTCGCCGGCGAGCACGCTGTAGGTGCGAGCGGCCGCGGCGTTGGTCATGACTTCGATTCCGATGCCGCGAACGAGGCAACCGGCCATCACCTCGGCCGACGGAAAAACCTGGTGTGCACCGGTGCCCAGCACGACCAACTCCGGGTCCAGCGCGAGCAGGGAGTCGAGATCAGCGGCCTGCATGGCCGCCGCATCGCGTACCGGCCAGTCCTCGATCAGTGTTTCCGGCGAGATGATGAAGCTGTCGCGCAGCGTGCGTTCGTTGACCAGCGCGTGTTCGCCGTCGGCGCCGCGCAGGTACCAGGTGTAGTCCGGGCGTTCGAGGTTCAGTTGCATGCTGGTGACCTTCCCTTCTCCCGTTTACGGGAGAAGGGGCCGAAGGCGGATGAGGGGCTCTTGGCGCAGCACATGCTTCAGGGTAGCGGGGTGATCCGGCCCGTTGTTGCAATCAGCGCGCCAGCTTTGGGGGAAACCACCTCACGACCGCGGCAGCACGATCTGGCGACGGTCCTTGCTGGGGCGGTACAGGATCGCGGTGTGGCCGATCCGCTGCACCAGCGCAGCGTCGGTCCGTCGTGCGAGTTCGTCGACCACTGCATTGCGGGCCTCGCGATCCTCGGCGGCGACCTTCACCTTGATCAGCTCGTGGTGTTCGAGCGCGCCATCGACTTCGGCCACCAGCGTAGCGCTGATGCCCTTGCCGCCAATCTGCAGGATCGCCTTGAGGCCATGCGCCTGACCGCGGAGAAATCGGGCCTGGGCATTGGTCAGGGCGATCGGCATGTGCTGCAGGACGGGTGAATGCGGGTGCGCAGGGTATCATGGCGACCCGTATCGTCCGCCGCAGCATGGCCACCCGCAGCAAGTCCAGCCAGCGCTGGTTGAAGGAGCATTTCTCCGATCCCTTCGTGAAAAAGGCGCAGGCGGAGGGATTGCGTTCGCGCGCGGTGTACAAGCTCGAGGAACTGCTCGAACGCGACCGCCTGCTCAAACCCGGGATGGTAGTGGTCGACCTCGGCGCTGCCCCGGGTAGCTGGTCGCAATGGGTGCGGCAGGCGCTCGACGACATTGGCCGCGGCGCTCCTGGCAGGGTCATCGCGCTCGATATCCTGGAGATGCCGACCCTGGCCGGGGTCGAGTTCCTTCATGGTGATTTCAGGGAAGATGACGTCTTATCGGCCCTGGAGACCGCATTGGGCGATCGGCCTGTCGACCTTGTACTGTCCGACATGGCCCCCAATAAGAGCGGTATGGATGCGGTCGACCAGCCGCGGATCATGCATCTGGCTGAATTGGCGATGGAGTTCGCCGATCGTCACCTGCGTCCCGACGGTACGTTCCTGATCAAGCTGTTCCAGGGCGTTGGATTCGATGATTACGTGCGCGAGTTACGGCGGCGGTACGCCAAGGTGGCGATCCGCAAGCCTGAAGCGTCACGCAGGCGCTCCCCGGAGGTTTACGCGCTGGCGCTGGGCAAGCTCACGGTGATGCGGTGAAAGGCGCGTCGCCATGGGGCGGGTACGATCGGAGCATCACAGTTGGACAGCGTTTGGGTTTCCTTGCGTACGTTGCGGACACACTGGATTTCAAGCCCTCGGG
>JBDSFV010000122.1:0-4456 GCA_039919355.1 Luteimonas sp.
GCACCCCTCATCCGCCCTTCGGGCACCTTCTCCCCGCACGCGGGGAGAAGGGAGAAACCACGACACGCCACTCTCCGACTAAGCGCCCCGTACGATCTGGAACCCCGCGAACGACTGGCTCGTCGGCATCATCTCCAGCCGATTGACGTTGAGATGCGGTGGCAGCGTCGCGATCCAGTAGATCGTCTCGGCGATGTCCTCCGCGGTCATCGGCGCCGCGCCCTGGTACAGCGCATCGGATGCGGCCTGGTCGCCATGCGTGCGGATCAGCGTGAATTCGGTCTCGGCCATCCCCGGCTCCAGCGCGGTCACGCGCACTCCGCTGCCATGCAGGTCGGCGCGCAGGCCGAGCGAGAACTGGCTGACGAAGGCTTTGCTGCCGCCATAGACGTTGCCGCCGGTGTACGGATAGCTGGCGGCGGTCGAGCTGATATTGATGATCGCGCCGCGGCGCTCGATCAATTTTGGCAGCAGTTGCCGGGTCAACGTCACCAGCGCGGTGATGTTGGTGTCGATCATGGTGCGCCAGTCGTCCAGGCTGGCGCGCTGCGCCGGCGCCGTGCCCTGCGCAAGCCCGGCGTTGTTGACCAGCAGGTCGATGTCGCGGAAACCTTGCGGCAGCGCGTGCAGTGCGGCCTGCATCGCATCGGCATTGCGGATGTCGAAGGCTGCCACGTGCACCCGGTCGCCATGGGCGTCTGCCAATGCCTGCAGCCGATCCGCGCGGCGGCCGGTTGCGACCACGCCCCAGCCGGCGTTGACGAAACGCTGCACCGCGGCCTTGCCGAAACCGGAAGTCGCCCCGGTGATGAACGCAGTCTTCGTCATGCAGGAAATCCGTTACGGATTGATGTCAGCGCTACCACGCCTACGCCGATCAGCATCGTCCCCGATGCCCCGGCGGCATGCAAACGTCGGATTTGCGGCCCCCATTGTCGAACCTGTCGCAGGCGCCGAATCGCCTTGTGATCAGGATTTCCTGACGGGCTTTTTGACGGCTGGTCTCGTTGGCTGCTTCGTGGCCGAGGTTTTGTCCGTGCCCTTCGCATCGCCGGACCTGGAGGCAGTCTTGCGCGACCTGCCGGTGCCGGATTTGCCACGCGTGCGCGCCTTGGTCGCGCGATGCTTCTCGAGCATGTCCTCGGCCAGCACCACATCCTCGGACAGGATACCGGCGGCCTTGGCGATCGCAATGCGCGCGGCGGCCTTGTTCTCGTCGGGATTGGCCAGCAACAATTCGCGGATCGCCTCGCGCAATGCGGCCTCGGCATTGTGCTTGAGCTGCAGGTCCTTGCCCTGCCGGAACAGGCCCATCAGGGCGTCGACCACGGGTTTGATCAGGGCGGCTTCGATGGGCATGCGTTTTTTCCTCGGGCCGCATTGCTGGCGCTGGAAGTCTCACCCAAAGCGACATCCGACTGCGCTGCGCCGGTCATTTATACCGCGGCTATTTCGCCTTGATCGCCAGCGCCGGCAGGCCGCCGTTGCCGAGCTTGCGCTTGGCTTCGGCGAGTTCCGACGCGGTCCCGTAGGGGCCCATACGCACGCGGTAGACAGTCTTGCCGTTGATCTGCGCCGATTCGACCCGCGCGCTCAGGCCGAGCAACGCGATCCTGGCCTTGACCGCCTCGGCATCGCCGGAGGCGCCGAAGGCGCCGGCCTGCAGGATGTAATGCGCGTCGACGGCTGCGGGCGCGGTGCTGGCGACTGTCGTGTTTGTCGCCGTCGACGCAGGCACCGGTGGTGCCGTGGTGGCAGCGACTGGCGAAGCCGTCTGCTGTTGTCGCGCCGACTGCGCCTGGCGTGCGGCTTCCGCGCGCGCGCTGGCGGCGAGCTCGGCGTCCGACATCGCGACTTCTTCGCCCGGCAACAGGGTGTAGAAGTCGTACTGGGTTTCCTTGGGCTTGTCCGGTGTCTTGCCGGCCGCCACGGCATTGTCGCCATCGTCCGGCGCGATCGCATCGTCGTCCTCGCTGCCGCTGGCCGCTGCGGGCTGCGCGTCGGGGTTGGGCCTGGGACGGAAGAAGCCGTCGCTGCCCTCGGACTTGAGGAATTTCGGCGCGGCCAGCACCACGGCGATGGTCAGCGCGATGCCGAGCACCATCCACGCCCAGCCGGGCAGCCCGCCAGTGTCGCCGCTGTTGCGTCGCGCCTGCGACTTGCCGCGTCTTGCCGCCACTTACATTGCCTCCGGCGCCGAGACGCCAATCAATTCGAGCCCGTTCGCCAGGACTTGGCGTGTCGCCTGCGCCAGCGCCAGTCGCGCGTCGCGCAGGTCGGCATCGTCGACCAGGAACTGGTGGTCGTTGTAGTACGACTGGAACGCCTGCGCCAGCTCATGCAGGTAGGCCGTGAGCAGGTGTGGTTCCAGTTGCTCGCCGGCCGCCGCGACCACCTCGGGGTAGCGCGACAGCTCGGTCAGCAGCTCGCGGGTGGCGCCGTTGTCGAGGTCGAGCGGCTGTGCCAGGCCATTGTCGGCATCGAAGGCGAGCCCGCGTTCCTTCAGCTGCCGCCACAGGCCACAGATGCGCGCATGCGACAGCTGCACGTAGTAGACCGGGTTGTCGAGCGACTGCGAGCGTGCGAGATCGATGTCGAAGGTCAGCTGCGAGTCGGGCTTGCGCGCGAGCAGGAACCAGCGTGTGGCATCGCGTCCGGCTTCCTCGACCAGGTCGCGCAGCGTGAGGTAGCTGCCGGCGCGCTTGGACAGCTTCACTTCCTCGCCGCCGCGCATCACCGTGACCATCTGGTGCAGCACATATTCGGGCCAGCCCGGCGGGATGCCGGCGTCCAGCGCCTGCAGGCCCGCCCTGACGCGGGCAAGACTGCCGTGGTGGTCGGCGCCGAGTTCGGTGATCGCGCGCTCGTAGCCGCGCTGCCACTTGCTCAGGTGATAGGCGACGTCGGGCACGAAGTAGGTGTAGCTGCCATCGGACTTGCGCATCACCCGGTCCTTGTCGTCGCCGAAGTCGGTGCTGCGCAGCCACAGTGCGCCGTCTTCTTCATATGTATGGCCGTTGGCGATCAGCTCGCGCACGGTCTCCTCGACCTTGTGCCCGGCGTACAGGGACGACTCCAGGAAGTAGACGTCGAAGCCGACACCGTAGGCGGCGAGGTCGCCGTTCTGCTCCCGGCGCAAATACGCGACCGCGAAGCGGCGGATCGCGTCGAAGTCGTCCGGGTTCTTCGCGCCGGTGACGGCGTGGTCCTCGAACTCGACCGTGTCGCCGCGCAGGTAGGCGTTCGCCACGTCGACGATGTAGTCGCCGCGATAGCCGTCCTTCGGCCAGTCAGCGTCGTCGGGGGTCTTGGCGAGCGCGCGCGCCTGCACCGACCTGGCCAGGTTGTCGATCTGCGCGCCGGCGTCGTTGTAATAGAACTCGCGCACCACGTCCCAGCCATTGGCGACGAGCACGCGCGCGATGCAGTCGCCGATCACCGCGGCGCGGCCGTGGCCGACGTGCAGCGGGCCGGTAGGATTGGCGGAGACGTATTCGACGCCGGCGCGGTGGCCCTTGCCGGAGTCGTTGCGGCCATACGCCGCGCCCTGCGCGTGGATCTCGCGCAACTGATGTTGCCAGGCGGCGGGGGCGAGGCGGAAATTGAGGAAGCCGGGGCCGGCGATCTCGACCGCGGCGATGTCGTCGCTCGGCGGCAGCGACTCCACCAGCGCCTGCGCAATGGCGCGCGGATTCGACTTCGCCGGCTTGGCCAGCAACATCGCTGCGTTGGTCGAGAAATAGCCATGGCTGCGATCCTTCGGCCGTTCGACCACGAAGTCCGGTGACACGAGTTCGTCGGGCACGGTGCCACGGGCACGCAGGGCGTCGATGCCCTGTTCGACCAAGGCGCGGAGCTGGGCTTTCACGAAGGATTCGGCAGGCGGTTCAACGGCTGCACATTCTACGTCAGCACAGCATCAGACCCAGCCTCTCGCCGCCAGCGACACCGGTGCGCCGTCGCCGACCACGAAGTGGTCGAGCAGGCGGATGTCGACCAGCGCCAGCGATTGCTTCAGCCGTGCGGTCACGGCGCGGTCGGCGGCGCTGGGCTCGGCGCTGCCGCTGGGATGGTTGTGGCCGACGATGATCGCGGCGGCGTTGTGCGCCAGCGCGCGCCGCACCACTTCGCGCGGGTGCACCTCGGCGCCGTCGACGGTGCCGCGGAACAGCTCCTCGAACGCCAGCGCACGATGGCGGGTGTCCAGGAACAGCGCCGCGAATACCTCCTGCGGATGGCCGCGCAGGCGCTGGGTGAAGTAACGCCCGGCGGCCCCCGGATCGGTCAGTGCCTCGCCGCGTTCCAGGCCGGCAGCGAGGTATCGGTTGCACAACTCCAGTGCGGCGGACAGCTGGCAGGCGCGCGCCGGCCCGAGTCCCGGCAGGTCGGTGAGTTCGCCCGGGCTGCGCTCCAGCAGCGCGCGCAGCGGGCCGTGTGCGGTGAGCAGGCCGCGCGC
>JBDSFV010000123.1:0-20255 GCA_039919355.1 Luteimonas sp.
GGTTTCGTGATCGGCGTCGATATGACACCGGAGATGCTCGCCAAGGCTCGACGGAACGCTGAGCTTGCGGACGTCGCGAACGTCGAATTCCGCGAGGGCGTCCTTGAGGCCCTGCCGGTTCCCGACGGCTGGGCAGATGTGGTCATCTCCAACGGCGTCCTCAATCTCGTGCCGAACAAGAAGTTGGCGCTGGCGGAGATGTTCCGAGTCCTCCGTCCCGGCGGCCGGCTCCAGCTCGCCGACATCGAGCAGCCGCCGGCCTGAGGCCGCCGCCAGCCGACCATGCCGCACGGCCTGCCGCGCCAGCTGCGCTTCGCCTTCCTGATGCAGGTGGTGATGGCGAGCATCGTCATCATTGCCGGTGCCTTCGCAGCGGTGACGGTGGCCAAGCATGAGATAGCTGCGCGCGCGCTGCAGGACGAGGCTGCGTACTACTGGGAGCAGCGAGCCGCCGATCCGGCGCGCGCTGCACCCGATGGCCGGCTACTGCACGGCTATGCGGTGCCGGCAGGGGCCTCGGCAGTTGCGCTGCCGGAGCCGCTGCGCAATCTAGAGCCCGGGCTGCATGAGCTGCAGGGCCTGCTGGTGTTGGTGCAGAAGCGCGACGACCTCCGCCTGTACCTCACCTATCCGCTAGCCCGGATCGACCGGGCCTCGTTGCAGCTGGTGCTGGTGCCGGTGCTGCTGGCGTTGCTCGCGGTGGTGGCGAGCTCCTGGTTCACCTATCGGATCGCACGCCGCATCGTGGCACCCTTGCACTGGCTGGCGCGCGAAGTGCGGCGCTGGGATCCGCGTGATCCCGATACCAGCGCGCTCGCGCCCGACAAGCTGCCCGCAGACGCCGGCGTCGAGACGCGCCAGCTGGCCGGCGCCCTGCAACGCATGGGCGAACGCATGCGTTCGTTCGTGCGCCGCGAGCGCGATTTCACCCGCGATGCCAGCCACGAACTGCGCACGCCGCTGACCGTGATCCGCGTCGCCAGCGACCTGATGCACAACGACCCGGACCTGCCCGAGCGTGCGCATCGCTCGCTGACACGGATCCAGCGCGCCGGCCGCGACATGGAGGCAGTGATCGACGCGTTCCTGTTGCTGGCACGCGAGAGCGACATCGAGCCCCAGCGCGAGGATTTCCGCGTTCGCGCGGTGGTCGACGAGGAAGTCGAGAAGGCGCGATCGCTGCTGGCCGGGAAACCGGTCGAGCTGCAGGTGGTCGAGCATGCCACGCCGCACCTGCATGCCTCGCCGCGGGTGCTCGGGGTGATGCTCGGCAACCTGCTCGCCAACGCCTGCGCGTTCACCGACCATGGCCGCATCGAGGTGCGCATCGAAGCCAACCGCATCGTGGTGCGCGACAGCGGCATCGGCATGTCGGTGGAAACGCTGCAGCAGGCGTTCGTTCCATTCTTCCGCGGTGACCAGGCCAATCCCACCGGCAAGGGAATGGGCCTGTCGATCGTGCGTCGCCTGGGCGAACGGTTCGGTTGGCCGGTCAGCCTCGACAGCACGCTGAACCAAGGCACCATCGCGACGATCCGCTTCGCGGCTTGAGCACTGCCCACGCCGCTGGCGTAGCGCATGGTTTCGGCGCGTTATCCTGTGGCCATGACCACCGGAGATTTGCCATGCCCCGCTTCCTGTTGCCGCTGCTGCTGGCGCTGTCTGCGATGAACGCGCAGGCAGTCGATCCCCAGCCTCAAATCAAGCCGCCCCGTACCGCGCTGGTGATCCACGGCGGTGCCGGCGTGATCGAGCGCAGCGCGCTCTCGGCCGGGGACGAGCGCGCGATCCGCGCCGACCTCGATCGCGCACTCGATGCCGGCAACGCGGTGCTGTCGAAAGGCGGCAGCGCCCTGGACGCGGTCGAGGCCGTGATCCGGATGCTGGAGGACTCACCGCGTTTCAACGCCGGCAAGGGCGCGGTGTTCAACGCCGCGGGCAAGCACGAACTCGACGCCGCGATCATGGAAGGCCATACCCGCCGCGCCGGTTCGGTCGCGGGCGTCAGTACGGTGCGCCATCCGATCCAGCTGGCGCGCACGGTGATGGAGCACTCCAGGCACGTGATGCTGGCGGGGGGCGGAGCCGAACAGTTCGCGGATACGCGCAAGGAGATCGAGCGCGTGCCGAACGACTGGTTCGACACCGACGTGCGCCGCAGGCAACTGGAGCAGGCCCAGGCCGCGGATCAGGCGCAGGCTTCAACGGGCGTTCCGGCGATGCCGGGCGGCTATTTCGGCACCGTCGGCGCGGTCGCGCTCGATGCGCACGGCCACATCGCCGCGGCGACCTCGACCGGCGGCATGACCAACAAGCGCTGGGGCCGGGTCGGCGATTCGCCGATCATCGGCGCCGGCACCTGGGCCGACGAGCGCTGCGGCGTCTCCGGTACCGGTTGGGGCGAGTTCTACATCCGCTTTGCTGTCGCGCACGACATCTGCGCGCGCGTGGCGTATCGCGGCGACACGCTCGCCGCCGCCGCCGGGGAAGTGGTCAACAAGATCGTGCCCGCGGCAGGCGGCGACGGCGGTGCGATCGCGCTGGATCGCGATGGCAACATCGCGATGCCGTTCAACACTTCCGGGATGTACCGCGGCTGGATCCGTCCGGATGGCAGCCGCGGCGTGGCGATCTTCCGCGACGAGGACTGAGGTTCGCGGACGCCGGCAGCGGTGCTGGCGCACCGCTGGGCCCCGCATCAGCCGCCCGGCTCGGTCGGTGGGGCCGGGGGCGCAGACGGTGCCGGCGGCGGTTCGGCCGAGGCGTGGTCCACCACATACACCCAGCGGTCGCCACGTCGCTCGGCGACGGCGGTGAAACGTCCGCTGAGCGTGGTGGCCGCCCCGCCGTCCTTGGGTGCCAGGGTCAGCGAGAACCGGCCCCAGCCCACCGAGACCTTGCCGAGCGTGCGGTACCCGGTCTCGCTCAGGCTGACTGCGGTGACCGTGTTCGCACCCAGCAGGTCGTGGTAGGCCGCGCGAATGGCGGCCGTGCCGCGCCGTTCGGCGGTGTCGGGCAACCAGACGACTGCGTCGTCGGCATAGACGCGCAGGGCCCCCTCGAGGTCGTTCGCCTGCATGGCGCGCAGCCAGGCGCCGTCGACGATTTCGGCGCCCTGCTCGGCTGCGGCACGCAACGGCGTGGCAAGGGCCACAAGGGAGAGGATGGCAAAACCCAACGATGCGCTCCGCATGACCCACCTCCGTGTCATAGAGCAAGGCCGATCTGCCTTGCAACGTGCCCAACGCAGCCCGGGTTCGTGACCGGCCGCCACGCCGCGTCGGCCTGGCCTCGTGCACTGCCGGTACCGTTACGGAAAAGCGGCGATGCGGATGGCGTCCGACCCCCTGCCGGAAGTCATGGCCGGCGCAGTCGCTGCGGGGCGCGACTTCGGCCCTTGTGGCAAAATTCATGCCTTGTCGCGGCCATCGGCCGCCCGTGGCCCAACCGGACGTCCTTCCGACCCATGTTGATCTTCGAGCAGTCCCAGCCCGGTCGCCGTGCCGCCGCCCAGCATCCCGCCGACACCCAGATCCCTTCGGACATTCCTGCCGGGCTGCTGCGCGACACCCCGGTCGGCCTGCCGGAGGTCTCCGAGCTGCAGGTGGTGCGCCACTACACCAACCTGTCGCGCAAGAACTTCTCGATCGATACCCAGTTCTATCCGCTGGGTTCGTGCACGATGAAGTACAACCCGCGCGCCTGCCATTCGGTTGCGCTGATGGACGGCTTCGCCGGCCGCCATCCCTACGCGCCGGACACGCTGTCGCAAGGGTTCCTGTCGTGCATGTTCGATCTGCAGGAGATCCTCGCCGAGGTCACCGGCATGAAGGGCGGCGTATCGCTGGCACCGATGGCCGGTGCGCAGGGCGAGTTCGCCGGCGTGGCGATGATCATGGCCTACCACAAGTCGCGCGGCGACCTGGAGCGCAACGAGATCATCGTCCCCGACGCCGCGCATGGCACCAATCCGGCGACTGCGGTGATGTGCGGCTGCGTGGTGCGCGAAATCCCCACGCTCGCCAACGGCGATGTCGACGTCGAGGCGCTCAAGGCCGTGCTCGGCCCGAAGACCGCCGGCATCATGTTGACCAATCCGTCGACGATCGGCGTGTTCGAGCGCCGTATCGTCGAGATCGCGAAACTCGTGCACGAGGCCGGCGGCCTGCTGTACTACGATGGCGCCAACCTCAACGCGATCCTGGGCAAGGTGCGTCCGGGCGACATGGGCTTCGACGCGATCCACATGAACCTGCACAAGACCTTCTCGACGCCGCACGGCGGCGGCGGGCCGGGTGCGGGTGCGGTGGGCGTGTCGGAACGTCTGCGTCCGTTCCTGCCGATCCCCATGGTTGGCAAGCGCGAGGATGGCAGTTACTACTGGCTGCGCAAGAAGGACTGTCCGCAATCGATCGGCCGCCTGTCCGCATTCGCCGGCAATGCCGGCGTGCTGATCCGCGCGTATGTGTATGCACGCCTGCTCGGCCGCGAAGGCATGATCCGGGTGGCCGAGTTCGCCACGCTCAACGCCAACTACCTCGCCGCGGAACTGAAGACGGCCGGTTTCACTTTGGCGTATCCGGAACGTCGCGCCTCGCACGAGTTCATCGTCACTGTGCAGCCGCAGAAAAAGGCCAACGGCATCACCGCGCTCGACTTCAGCAAGGCGCTGCTCGACCACGATATCCACGCGCCGACCAACTATTTTCCGTTGCTCGTTCCCGAGTGCCTGCTGATCGAGCCGACCGAGACCGAGAGCAAGGAAACGCTCGACGAGTTCGTGGCGGTGATGACCAGACTGCTGGCCGAATCGCGCGAAAACCCGGAACGGATGAAGGGCGCGCCCTACACCATGCCGGTGCGCCGCCTCGACGACGTCAAGGCGGTCAGGGAACTCGACGTTTCCTATCGGTCAGTGGCGTAGTGGCGGACGAGTTCGGCCACCTGCCACGCCGTCCGGGCCGCATCCTGCTGGCGACGAAGTGGTCGCTGCAGGGCCTGCGTGCGGCGTGGCTGCATGAGTCCTCGTTCCGGCTTGAGGTGTACCTGCTGGCGGTGCTTGGCCCGCTCGGGTTGTGGCTCGGGCAGAGCGCGGTCGAGCGCGTGTTGCTGGTCGGCACTTGCCTGTTGGTGCTCTGCATCGAACTGCTGAATTCGGCGATCGAGGCAGTGATCGAGCGCTACGGCGCCGAGCACCACGAACTCGCCGGCCGCGCCAAGGACATGGGCTCGGCCGCGGTATTCGTGCTGATGGTCAACGTGCTGTTGACCTGGGGCCTGATCCTCGGCCCGCGTTTGTTTTGATCCGCTCGCCTGATCCATTCCCGAGGACGGCCGCTCCATGAGTCTTGCCATGCTTGCCGATCCGCAGACCTGGGTGCTGCTGGTGACCTTGAGTTCGATCGAGATCGTGCTCGGCATCGACAACCTGGTGTTCATTTCGATCGCGGTCAGCCGGTTGCCGCACGTGCAGCGCGAAAAGGCACGCAAGTTCGGCATCGCCGCGGCCTGCATCACCCGCCTCGCGCTGTTGCTGACGCTGGCCTATCTCGCGCACATGAAGGACGACGTCTTCACCGTCTTCGGGCACGGCTTCTCGATACGCGACCTGGTCCTGTTGCTGGGCGGCATCTTCCTCGTGTTCAAGGGCGCGATGGAGATCCGCGACCAGGTTGCCGGCGAGCCCGATTCGGATGACGTCCACACCAGGCCGGCC
This sequence comes from Luteimonas sp., assembly GCA_039919355.1. Taxonomy (GTDB): domain Bacteria; phylum Pseudomonadota; class Gammaproteobacteria; order Xanthomonadales; family Xanthomonadaceae; genus Cognatiluteimonas. Next base: position 5,717 of record JBDSFV010000123.1, read on the forward strand.
AACTCGTTCGTGGCGGTGATTGCGCAGATCGCAGTGATCGACATCGTGTTTTCGCTCGACTCGGTGATCGCCGCAGTCGGGATGGCCGAACAGTACGTGCCGGTGATGGTCGCGGCAATCCTGCTGGCGGTCGCGGTGATGCTGCTCGCCGCCGCGCCCATGGGCCGTTTCATCGACAACAATCCCACCATCAAGATGCTGGCGCTGGCCTTCATCGTGCTGATCGGTGCCTACCTCGTGCTCGAAGGCCTCGAGATTTATGTGCCCAAGGGCTACATCTACGGCTCGATGGGCTTCTCCGCCGCGGTCGAAGGCCTGAACCTGTGGGCCAAGCGTCGCGCCCGCGAGCGACTTGCCGACGAGGGTTGATTCGCCGTTGCGCCGCTGCGCGCAGGGTGCTGCAATGCCGCCACATCCGACCAGGAGCATTCCCATGCGTGTCGTATTGCCCACGCGTCTCGTATTGCTGACCATCCTCGCTGCGCTGTTGTCGGGCTGCGGCTACAACCAGATCCAGCAGAAGGATGAGGCGGTCAAGGCAGGCTGGTCCGAGGTGCTGAACCAGTACAAGCGCCGCGCCGACCTGATCCCGAATCTCGTCAATACGGTCAAGGGCTATGCCGCGCAGGAACAGCAGGTCCTGATCGGCGTGACCGAAGCCCGCGCCAAGGTCGGCCAGATCAACGTCAACGCCGACGACGTCTCCTCATTGCAGCAGTTCCAGCAGGCGCAGGGCGAGCTGTCGAGCGCGCTGTCGCGGCTGATGGTGGTGGTCGAGAACTATCCGAACCTCAAGTCCGACCAGTCGTTCCGCGACCTGCAGGCGCAGCTGGAGGGCACCGAGAACCGGATCACCGTGGCCCGCGGCCGTTACATCGCGACGGTGCAGGACTACAACACCTACATCCGCTCGTTCCCGCAGAACCTGATGGCGATGATGTTCGGCTACAAACAGAAGCCGAACTTCACGGTCGAGAACGAGCGCGAGATCCAGCAGGCGCCGAACGTCGACTTCGGCCGGCCCGCGCAGGCACCTCAGCCAGCGACGCAGCAACAACCCGCGCCCGCGGGCGGTTGAAGCCGGATCGACGCTGGTTGTCCTGATGCGCAATTGGTTGCGACTGTGTGCGTTGTCCATGATGCTGTTCGCCTGCTCTATGGCGCAGGCCCAGCAACTTGTTGACATCCCGCCGCTCGATTCGCCCGTCGTCGACAGCACCGGCACACTGACGCCTGAGCAGAAGCAGCAGTTGGCGGAGCAGGCGCTGGCGTTGCAGCAGCGCAAGGTCAGCCAGCTGCAGGTGCTGATGGTGCCGAGCACGCAGCCGGAAACCATCGAGCAGTACACCGAGCGCGCGTTCGAACAGTTCAAGCTCGGGCGCAAGGGCGTCGATGACGGCGTGCTGCTGGTGGTCGCCAAGGACGATCGCCGCGTGCGCATCGAGCCCGGCTACGGACTGGAAGGCGCGATCCCGGACGCGATCGCCAATCGCATCATCCAGGAATACCTGGTGCCGAAGTTCCGCGCCGGCGACTACGCTGGCGGTCTTGGCGACGCGACCGCGGCATTGGTGAAGTTGATCGACGGCGAGGCGCTTCCCGCGCCGACGGCCGACAACAGGCCGCGCGACAATGGCGGCGGCGACTGGCTGTTCGCGTTGTTCGCGGCCTTCATCGTCGCCCAGGTCGCGCGCGGCCTGTTCGGACGCGCGCCTTCGCTCCTGCGCGGCGTGGTCGGCGCTGGCACCGCGGGTGGTGTGGCCTGGTTGCTCTCGTCGCTGCTGCTGGTCGGTGGGCTCGGCGCGGTGATCGGTTTGCTGCTCGGCCTCGCCAAACCTTCGGGGGGACGTTTCGCCCGCCACGGCGGCTGGGGCGGATTCGGCGGTGGTGGAGGCGGCTTCGGTGGAGGCGGCTTCGGCGGTGGAGGGGGCTGGTCCGGAGGTGGCGGCATGAGCGGAGGCGGTGGCGCCTCGGGGAGCTGGTGATGGCGAATGCGATCGCACGCACGCTGCGCCATCTGTTCCCGCGTTCCGCGCGGGCGCTGTATCCAGAAGCCAGCCTGCAGCGCATCGCCGCAGCGATCGCCGCCGGCGAATCCACGCATCGCGGCGAGATCTGTTTCGCGGTGGAGTCCTCAATGCCCGTGCTCGCGGTGTTCTCTGGATACGACGTGCGCGTCCGCGCGCGCGAAGTGTTCGCGCAATTGCAGGTCTGGGACACCGCCGCCAACAACGGCGTGCTGCTGTACCTGTTGCTGGCCGACCATTGCATCGAGATCGTGGCCGACCGTGGCCTGGATAAGCTCGTCAGCGCCGAGCAATGGCGCGGCGTCTGCCAGCTCGTGGAAGAACGCCTCAAGGCCGGCGAGCCCGAGGCCGCCGCGCTGCAGGGCGTGGCTGCGATCTCGGCGCTGCTGGCCGGACACTTCCCGCGTACTCAGGGTGTCCGCGACCGGAACGAGCTGCCGGACCTGCCGCGCATCCTCGATTGAACGCCACGCTGCGCGTCGCGTCGGGCAGAATAAGGGCAGTGATGCGAATTCCTCGCAAGCGCCCGCACATCCCTGTGCGGACATTCCAATACTCGCCGAGTCACCCGTCCACATGATCATCCTGCACCAGATCGATCCGATCGCACTTGGCCTCGGGCCGCTGCAAGTCCACTGGTACGGGGTGATGTACCTGCTCGGCTTCGCTGCGTGCTGGTTCCTCGGCCGCAGGCGGATCCGCGCCGGCCGCCTTCCGGGCGTGGACGAGGCCGGCTACGGCGACCTGTTGTTCTACGGCATGCTCGGCGCGGTGCTGGGCGGGCGCATCGGCTACATCCTGTTCTATGCGTTCACCGACTTCCTGCAGCAGCCGCTGATGCTGTTCAAGGTCTGGGAAGGCGGCATGAGCTTCCATGGCGGCCTGATCGGCGTGCTGGTCGCGACCGCCTGGTGGGCGCGCAGGCACCGCCTGGCGTTCTTCGACGTGGCCGATTTTATTGCGCCGCTGGTGCCGCCGGGACTCGGCTTCGGCCGCCTCGGCAACTACATCGGTGGCGAGCTGTGGGGCAAGGAGACCGGCAGCGGCTGGGGCGTTGTGTTCCCGCGCACGCTGCCGCCGCAGTTTTCCTCACTGGATGCCGCAGCGCTGCGCGCGCAGTTCGAATCCGTCGCGCTCAATGCCTTCGCGCGCCATCCTTCACAGCTGTACCAGGCCGTGCTGGAGGGGCTGGTGCTGTTCGTGGTGCTGTGGTGGTTCTCGCGCAAGCCGCGGCCACGGTACGCGGTCGCGGGAATGTTCGCGCTGCTGTACGGCTGCTTCCGCTTCGCGGTGGAGTTCGTGCGCGTGCCCGACGCACAGCTCGGCTATCTCGCGTTCGGCTGGCTGACCATGGGCCAGGTGCTGAGCCTGCCGCTGATCGTGGTCGGCCTGTTCTGGCTGTGGCTGTCGCGACGCTCGCCGACGTTGCAGCCGCAGCCGGCGACGCAGGCTGACTGATGCACCCCCGTCTCTCATGAAACAATATCTCGACCTGCTGCGGCATGCGCTCGAACACGGCACGGAGAAAGCCGACCGCACCGGCACCGGCACGCGCAGCGTGTTCGGCTGGCAGATGCGCTTCGACCTCGATGCAGGTTTTCCGCTGGTCACCACCAAGAAGCTGCACCTGCGCTCGATCGTGCATGAGCTGCTGTGGTTGCTGAAGGGCGAAACCAACATTGCCTACCTCAAGGACAACAAGGTCTCGATCTGGGACGAGTGGGCCGACGAACACGGCGAACTTGGTCCGGTCTACGGCAAGCAGTGGCGGCGCTGGGCCGCGGCGGACGGCAGCGAGATCGACCAGATCCGCTGGGTGGTCGACGAGATCCGGCGCAACCCGGACTCGCGCCGGCTGATCGTCAGCGCATGGAACGTCGCCGACCTGTCGAAGATGGCGCTGATGCCCTGCCACACGCTGTTCCAGTTCTACGTCGCCGACGGCAAGCTCAGCTGCCAGCTGTACCAGCGCAGCGGCGACATTTTCCTCGGCGTGCCGTTCAACATCGCCAGCTATGCGCTGCTGACCCACATGGTGGCGCAGGCCACGGATCTGGCCGTCGGCGATTTCGTGCACACGCTCGGCGATGCGCACCTGTACTCGAACCATTACGAGCAGGCGCGCGAGCAGCTATCGCGCGCGCCACGCACCTTGCCGACGCTGAAGCTCAATCCAGGCGTCACCGACCTGTTCGCCTTCACCTTTGATGACATCGCCATCGAAGGCTACGACCCGCTGCCCGCGATCAAGGCGCCGGTGGCGGTGTAGCCCGATGCAGTTGAGCCTGATCGCCGCGCTCGATCGCAATCATGCCATCGGCAAGGGCAACGTCCTGCCGTGGCACCTGCCCGACGATCTCAAGCGCTTCAAGGCACTCACCTTGGGCAAGCCGTTGTTGATGGGACGCAAGACGGCGCAATCGCTTGGGCGCGCGCTGCCGGGGCGGCGCAACCTGGTGCTGACCCGCAGCGGCCACGTGTTGTTCGACGGGATGCAGGCGGTCGCCTCGCTGGACGAAGCACTGGAGGCTGTGCGCGGCGACGCCGACGAGTTGTACGTGATCGGTGGCGGTGAAATCTTCGGACTGACCCTGCCGCTGGCGGCCCGCATGCACCTGACCTGGGTCGACATGATGGTCGAAAGCGCCGATGCGTTCTTCCCACGCTTCGACCCGGGCGACTGGCGCGTGACCAGGCGCGAGCCGCACGTGGCGGACGCGAAGCACGCGTTGGCGTTCGAGTTCGTCGATTACGCCCGCTGAGGTGCGCGCTTTTGTGGGAGCGAGGCCGGCACGTCGCGGCCCGGTACCTGCACCACGCGCAGTTCGTAGGTATCCAGCTGCAAGGCGGTGAGCTTGCCGCCCCACACGGCGCCGGTATCGATCGCGTGCACGCCTTGGCCGATGAACAGGCCCAGCGTCGACCAGTGCCCGCACACGATCTTCAGGTCGCGTCCGGCCCGGCCCGGCACCGCGTACCACGGATACAGCCCCGGCAATTGCGTGCCGGGCGCGCCCTTGGCATCGAAGGCGATGCGTCCACCCGGCGTGCAGTACCGCAGGCGCGTGAACACGTTGATGATGGCGCGGTCGCGGTCGCTGCCAGCCAGCTTTGGCGACCACGCCGGGCGATCGCCGTACATGTTCTTCAGCAATTTGCGGTAGCCGTCGCCGCGCAGCCGCTCCTCGACTTCGCGTGCGTGCTTCTCCGCCAGCGTGGTGGTCCATTTCGGTGCCAGCCCTGCATGCACCATCATCCAGCCCAGGGCGCGGTCGGCGTGCAGCAGCGGCTGCATGCGCAGCCAGTCGAGCAGTTCGTCGCGGTCCTGCGCGAACAGCACGCGTTGCAGATCCGGGTTGACCTTGCGCTGTTCCTCGGGCCGGCGTTCGCCGATCGCGAGCAACGACAGGTCGTGGTTGCCGAGCACCATCACGCTGTTCGCGCGCAGCGAATGCACCAGCCGCAGCGTCTCCAGCGATTCGCCGCCGCGGTTGACCAGGTCGCCACAGAACCACAGCCGGTCGACCGCCGGGTCGAAGCGGATGCGTTCAAGCAGACGCTGCGTCGGCGCGTAGCAGCCCTGCAGGTCGCCGATAGCCCAGACACTCATGTCAAAGCCGCCACGCGGCGCTCAGTGCAGCGTGCGCGGCATGGACAGGGTGAACGGCGGGATCGGCGCGTCGAAGCGGGTGCCGTCGTCGGCCAGCATGTCGTAGCTGCCGTGCATGGTGCCCAGGTCGGTTTCCAGCACCGCGCCGGAGGTGTAGCAGAAATCCTCGCCCGGCCGCAGCCACGGTTGCTCGCCGACCACGCCCTCGCCGGTCACTTCCTGCACCTTGCCGTTGGCGTCGGTGATCACCCAGTGGCGGCCGAGCAGCCGCGCGGGCACCTTGCCGTTGTTGCGGATATGGATGGTGTAGGCGAAGACGTAGCGATCCTGCTCCGGCTCGGACTGTTCATCGAGGTAACGGGTGGCGACGTCGATGTCGAAGGTGTAGTCGTTATCCATGCCGCCAGTGTAAGCGCGTCGCGTGAACGCGTGGACTACGTCGTGGCGGCGTGGTTCGCCAGCCGGATGAAATCGGCGACTGCGAGCTGCTCGGCACGCGCCTCCGGGCGCACCCCGGCGGCTTCGATCGTCGCGCCGTCGACGACGCCCTTGAGCGCGTTGCGCAGGGTCTTGCGGCGCTGGCCGAATGCGGCGCGGACCACGTCGGCGAAGCGCTGTGGATCGTCGATGCCGATCACATCCGCCTCTCGCGGCACCAGCCGCACTACTGCCGAGTCGACCTTCGGCGCCGGCCGGAACGCCCCCGGCGGCACCGTGAACAGCGGCGTCACCGCGCAATACGCCTGCAGCATCACGCTCAGCCGCCCGAAGACCTTGCTGCCGGGTACGGCGCCCATGCGCTCGACCACTTCCTTCTGCAGCATGAAGTGCATGTCGCGGACCGCGACGGCATGGTCGAGTGCATGGAACAGGATCGGCGAGGACAGGTTGTAGGGCAGGTTGCCGACCAGGCGGACCTGGCCGCTGCCTGCGAGCGCGGTGAAATCGACGGTGAGCACGTCGGCCGCGATCAGGGTGAGTTCGCCGTGGGCCGCCGCGGCGGCGGCCAGCGGCTGCAACAGGTCGCGGTCGAACTCGATTGCGGTCAGCGCACCGTGGCGGTCGAGCAGCGGAAACGTGAGCGCGCCCTGGCCCGGGCCGATCTCGACGATGCGATCGCCGGGATGGGGGTCGACCGCAAGCACGATCTTGTCGACGACGCTGCGCTCGTGCAGGAAATTCTGGCCGAGATACTTCTTGGCACCGGTGGCGAAACCGGCAGCATTGCGTTCGACATGCCGGCTCATGCGCTGCGCCGCATGCGCGCGATGCGCGTGCAGGTGTCGATGGCCGCGAACAGGCTCGACGGATCGGCGCGGCCGCTGCCGGCGATATCGAGCGCGGTGCCGTGATCGACCGCCACGCGCGGGTAGGGCAGGCCGAGGGTCAGGTTGACCGCATTCTCGAATCCGCTGTACTTCAGTACCGGCAGGCCCTGGTCGTGGTACATCGCGAGCACTGCATCGAAGCCCGGGAGTCTGGCGGGCAGGAAGGCAGTGTCGGCCGGCAGTGGACCAACCAGCTGCATGCCTTCGTCGCGCAGGCTTGCGATCACCGGCGCGATCACCTCGATCTCCTCGCGCCCCAGGTGCCCATCCTCGCCCGCATGCGGGTTGAGGCCGAGCACGGCAATCCGTGGCGCGGCGATGCCGAAGTCCACGCGCAGCGCGCTGTGCAGGATGCGCAGCGTGCGCGTCAGGCCATCGTTGCTGATCGCATCGGCGACCTCGCGCAGCGGCAGGTGCGTGGTCGCCAGCGCGACGCGGACGATGTCGTTGGCCAGCATCATCACCACCTCGCGGCCGGCCTGTGCGGCCAGCAGCCCGGTGGTGCCGCTGTAGGCGATGCCGCCGTCGTTGATCGCGGCCTTGTGCACGGGACCGGTGACGAGGCCGTCGAACTCGTTGCGAAGGCAGGCTGCAGCCGCAGTCTGCAGCGCGTCGATCACGCCGGCCGCGTTGCGCGGATCGGGTGTGCCGAAATCAGTCGCGACGGCATTGGGAATGGCGAGCAAGGGCAAGATGCCGGGCGCGGAAACTGCATCGGCAGGTGCGAGCGTGAGCGCGAGGCCCAGCGCTTCGGCCGCGCGCCGCAGGCTGCCGGCATCGCCGAACACCACCAGGTCCGCGTCCCACGCGCGTTGCGCGGCGCGGACGCACAGTTCCGGCCCGACGCCGGCCGGCTCGCCCGGTACCAGCGCCAGCCGTGGACGCCGCATCTCAGCCGCCGGGGCTGGGCGCGACCGGTGTCGGGGTCGTTGCGGCGGGAGCGTCGGTTGCCGCCGCGCCGGTGCGAATGTCGACGTAGGCTTCGCTGCGCAGTTCGCGCAGGTAGCGGTTCCACTCGTCCTCGAGCTTGCGCTGGCCGATCGTTTCGCGGACTTGCGTACGGCGGGTCTGGTCGGTGACGTTGGCTTGGCGCGAGCCGATGCGCTCGACGATGTGCCAGCCAGCCTGGGTCTTGAATGGCGCCGACACCTGGCCGTCCTGCAACGCTGCGACCTGCGAGCCGAATTCGGGGCCGTAGGAATCCTGCCCGAACCAGCCAAGGTCACCGCCCTTGTCGGCGCTGCTGGCGTCCTCGGAATTTTCCATCGCGACGGCAGCGAAGTCGGCGCCACCGGCAAGGCGCGCGCGCAACGTGACGATCTTCGCCTTGGCCTGTGCCTCGCTGACGCTGTCGCTGCTGCGCACGAGGATATGGCGGGCGTGGAGCTGGGTGACCATGCTCGGTTCGGCCAGGGCCTGGGCGGCATCGCGGGTCTCGACCAGTTTCAGCAACTGGAAGCCGCTGGGTCCGCGGGTCGGACCGATCACCTGGCCGACCTGCATGCCGCGGATGGTGCTGGCGAAGGCCGTGGGGATTTCGTCGAGGCTGCGCCAGCCAAGCTCGCCGCCCTCCAGCGCGTTGGGGCTGTCGGAATAGCGCACCGCCGCGGCTGCGAAATCCATCTCGCCCTTGTCGATCAGCGCCTTGACGCCCCCGATCTTCTGCTGCGCGGTCGCGATCTGCTCGGGAGTGGCGCCTTCGGGCAGCGCCACGAGGATGTGCGCGAGCCGATACTGCGGGCCACCCTTGGCTTGCGTCGCGAGCGCGGCGTCGACCTCGGTATCGCTGACGCTGATCCGGCTCTGCGCGAACCGCTGGCGCAGGCGCTGGATGGTCAGTTCGTCGCGGATGGAGTTTCGCAAGTCGGCAAGCGACAGGCCGTCGCGGGCCAGTTGCGCGCGCATCTGCTCCGGGGTGAAGTTGTTCTGCTTGGCGATGTTGGCAATCGCGGCGTCGACTTCCTCGTCACTGGCGCGCACGCCGGTCTCGGCGGCCCGTGCCACCTGCAGGCGCACCAGGACCAGGCGCTCCAGCACCTGGCGCTGCAGGACGTCGCGCGGTGGCAGCTGCTCCTGGCGGTTGGCGTACTGCGCCAGGATGTTCTGCATTGCCCGGTCGAGCTCGCTCTGCAGGATCACGTCCTCGTCGACCACCGCGACCATGCGGTCGACCGGCTGCAACTGCTGGGCTTGTACCGGAGCGGCGAAGACCGCGGCGACGGCGAGGAGGCAGGCGAACAGTTTGTTCATGGTATCGGGTCGGGGGAGTTGCCGTCGCCGGTGTCGCTGACTTCGGACGGCGGTACGAGGTAAAGATCCTCGCGGTAGTAGCCGAGGATAGCACGGCGCAGGCGGCTCTCCGTATCTGGTCCGGCCGAGCCCAGGCCCTTGAGTTCGATCTCGATCTGGATCGCGTTGTTGAGTTCGCCCTGGCGGTTGTGGATGTAGCGACGGCCGACCAGGCGCACCGCCATGCAGCAGCTGTCCCACTGCACGCCGGCGATACCTTCCAGCAGTTGCCGGTCCTGGAGCGAGTAGTAATAGCGACCGATCAGGCTCCAGGACGGCGTCAGCGGATACAGGAACGACAGGTCGACCTGTTCCAGCAAGTTGCGGCGATAGCGGTAGCCGAAGTTGACGATGCCGTCGTCGCCGATCAGGTAGCGGGTGCGCAGGCTGGCCAGATCCTGGTGCCGGAACTTGGGATCCCACTGGTAGGAAGCACCGATGGTCCAGCGGTCGTTGACCTGCCAGGTGGTATCGGCGATCCAGGCTGACTTGCCGCGTTCGACCGGGGTTTCGCAGCCTGGCGCCGGGCAGGGAACCGTGACGACGCGGCTGTCGTCGAAGTAGCGGATCTGGCCAAGGCTCGCCGACAGTTTCTCGCGGCCGTCGGACTGCCGGATCAGCCGGCTGCTGAGCGCGAGAGTCAACTGGTTGGCATCGATCTGGCGATCCGCGCCGGTGTAGCGATTGTCGCGGAACAGCTGTCCCCAGCCGAAAGTCAGTGGTTGGGTGTCGAACAGCGGCAGGTCGTCCTGGTTGCGGTAGGGCACGCGCAGATAGAACAGGCGTGGCTCTAACGTATGCAGGTAACTTTCGCCGCCCCACATCGCGTCGCGGTCGAAATACAGGCCCGCGTCGACCGACGCGATCGGCAGGCTGCGGTTCGGTGCCTTGTTGTCCAGCTGCGTCGCCAGCGTATCGTCGAGCTGGTAGCCGGTGTAGCGCCAGGCGAGGGTGGGTGTCAGAAACCAGCTTGCACCTTCCAGCGGCATGCTCACGAACGGCTTGAGGTCTATCCGGCTGCCGCCAGGTTTGGTCGGATGATCAAAGCGCACCGCCTCGGCATTGATGCCTGCGGTCAGCCAGCGTCCGAACGGCTGTTCCCAGCGCAGGTAGGCGCGCGGCAACCGGTTGTGCGGCAGGATCGATTCGGTCAGCGTGTAGTCGGCGAGTTGGTTGTAGTCCGCCGTCAATCCTGCGTCCCAGTAGCGGCCGCGACCGTACAGGCCGATGTCGCTGGTCACCGCAAATGGCGTGAGCCCGTTGAGGTTGTTGCTGAAATCCTCGAGATAGCGCGTGTCGCTGATCCAGTTGAGGTGGCTGCGCGCTTGCCAGTTCGGCCCCAGATCCTGGCTGCCGTTGAATCGGAACAGGCCACGATCGCGATCGCGCAAGCGGTCGTTCGGCAGCCACGCGGTGTCGAATACGCCGCGACCGGTTTCGGTGAGGTAGCGGAACTCGGCGCCGAGCTGGATGCCGCGGCTGGTCATCAGCCGTGGCGTCAGGGTCATGTCGTAATTGGGCGCCAGGTTGAGGTAATACGGCTGCCGGTAGTCGAAGCCGTTGCGACTGGAGGAGCCGATGCTCGGGTAAAGCAGGCCGGTACGGCGGCGGTCGTCGATCGGGAACGGAAACCACGGCACATACAGCACCGGCACCCGGCCGACGCGCAGGACGGCATTGCGGGCGACGCCCGTGCCTGCCTCGGTGTCGACGTCGATGCGCTGCGCGCGCAGCTCCCAGCGACGGTCGTCGGGCGGGCAGGTCGAATAGGTCGCGCCGTACAGGCTGCCCTGCGCGCCGTGCATCTCGATGTGTTCGGCGCCGCCGTTGCCGCGCCGCGACATCAACTGGTACTGCACATCCTGGAGGTTATGGGTGTCGGCGTTCTGGTCGCCCTCGGCACGGTCGGCGACCAAGCGCATGCCCGAATCCTGGTAGCGCACGCTGCCTTCAGCGACGTACTTGCCGGTCTTGCTGTCGTAATTGAGCTTCTGCGTGCCGAGGAACTGGTCGGCACGGCGCAGCGCGACGTTGCCCTGGAATTGTGGATTGGTGTCGGTGCCGGCGAGCTGGTCGCCCTCGATGTCGGTTGGCTGCTCTACCCGCGCCTCGGGCGTGCCCACCGGTTCCTGCGCATCGGCGAAGGCCGGGACGGCGTCCTCGATCGGGCACAGGCGCCAGTCTTCGGGACGATCCTCGGCGGCGTGCGCGGCCAGCGACAGGGCAATGCAGAAGGGCAACGGCAGCAGGCGGAGGACTGGGCGCACGCGGATATCCGTCGACGGAAAACGGCCGCTAGCTTGCCGCATCCTTTGTGCAGCGGCAATGCAGGCGGCATCTTGCCTGCACGTTCATCCTTGGAGAACAGCGATGACGCAAGGCCCGATCGCCAAAACCGAAGCTGAATGGCGCGAGTCGCTCACCCCGGAGCAATATGCGGTCTGTCGTCGCTCGGCGACCGAGCGCGCCTTCACCGGCAAGTACTGGGACCACAAGGAGGCCGGGACCTATACCTGTGTTGCCTGCGGCGCTCCGCTGTTCCTGTCGGAGACGAAATACGATCCCGGCAGTGGCTGGCCGAGCTACTTTCAGCCGATGTCGCCGGAAGCGGTCAGCGAAGATGTCGACGATAGCCACGGCATGCGCCGGGTCGAGGTCAGATGCGCACATTGCCAGTCGCACCTGGGCCACGTTTTTCCGGACGGGCCGTCACCGACCGGCCTGCGCTATTGCATCAATTCCGCGTCGCTGGAGTTCGTTCCTGCCAGCGCACAGGGCGGCGGCTGACGCGGTGGCTGGCTGAGTCAGCGTACCAGCGCGCGCAGGTGCGCCACACTGCATTCGCGCAGCGCCTGCAGGTCGTAACCGCCTTCCAGCAGCGAGACCATGCGGCCCTGCGCGTGGCGGTCGGAGATCGCGGCCAGCTCCCGCGTGAGCCAGGTGTAGTCGTCGTCTTGCAGCTGCAGTTGCGCCAGCGGATCGCGCCAGTGCGCATCGAATCCAGCCGACAGCAGCAGCAACTGCGGACGGAACGCGTCCAGCGCAGGCAACAGTTGCTCCCTCCAGGCCGCGCGGAACGGCGCGCTGCCCGCGCCAGGCGGCAGCGGCGCGTTGACGATGTTGCCGACGCCGCGTTCGTCGGCGAAACCGGTGCCGGGATACAGCGGCATCTGGTGTGAACTCAGGTACAGCACACGCGGGTCGCGTTCGAAAATGGCCTGCGTGCCGTTGCCGTGGTGCACGTCGAAATCGACGATCGCCACCCGCACCAGTCCATGCATGTCGAGCGCCTGGGCCGCGGCCACCGCGGCGCTGTTGAACAGGCAGAACCCCATCGCGGTGTCGGCGGTGGCGTGATGTCCTGGTGGACGCACCGCGCAGAAGGCACGCGTCACGTCGCCGCCCAGCACCGCATCGACCGCCGCCACGCCCGCGCCGGCGGCGCGCAACGCGGCTTCCGCGGAATCGGGCGACAGCACGGTATCGGGATCGAGCATGATCCGTTGCGCAGGTGCGGTGTCCAGCACGGTGTCCAGCAGCGACGACGCGTGCGCGCGCAGCAACTGGTCGCGGCTGGCCCGCGGCGCTTCGCGCCAGTCCAGCGCGCCTGCGAAGGCTTCGCGCAATGCGTCGGTGACTGCGGTCAGCCGTTCCGGACGCTCGGCATGTCCTGGTCCGGTGTCGTGGGCGATACAGGCCGGATGCGTGTAGACCCGCATGTCAGAGCTTGCGGCGGTCGTGGTTCCACAACACTTCGCCGTGGCCGCTGGCACGGGCCAGTACGCGCGCCAGCACGAACAGCAGGTCGGAGAGGCGGTTGAGGTAGCGGATCGCTTCCGGGCGCACTGCGTCGTGGCGGGCCAGCGTGACCGTCTCGCGTTCGGCGCGGCGCACGATGGTACGCGCGAGGTGGCAGCGCGCGGCGGCCTCGCCGCCACCGGGAAGGATGAAATCCTTCAATGGCGGCAACGGGGCGTTATGGCGATCCAGTTCGCGCTCCAGCGCCTCGATGTCGGCGTCGAAGATCGCGGCGTGTCCGGGGATGCACAACTCGCCGCCGAGGTCGAACAGCTGGTGCTGCACCGTGGTCAGCAACGCGCGGATGTCGTCGGCGTCATGCCGGTTGACTGCATCGCTTGCAAGTACCACGCCGATCGCCGAATTGGCTTCGTCCACGGTGCCGTAGGCGGCGACCCGTGCCGAATCCTTGGCAACGCGGGTGCCGTCGCCCAGGCCGGTGGTGCCGTCATCGCCGGTCCTCGTGTAGATCTTGCTGAGGCGGTTACCCACGACGGCCCTGCATGCGTCGGCTTGCGTTAAACCGTCTGCGCGCGCAGCACCGGCAGCTGCCGGCGCAGCACGGCGAAGCCGCCGAACAGGACGGCGCCGTAGAACAGCGTGCCGAGCACGGTCCAGCGGAAGAAGGGGATGCCGGCAACGTAGGCGGCGGCGAGACCGGCGGCGGTCTTCGGGTACATCGGGTCCGACAGCCACGCGGTGAAGTTGGTGACCACGAAGAACAGCAATGACCCTGCCAGCGAGTAGCCGATTACGCGCTCGCCGCCGACCCTGCCGCGCAGCCGGAAGCCGAGCACGACCGACAGCGCGATGCAGGCATACACCGACCAGAAGCTGGCGCCGCCAAGATAGGTCGCGTAGCTGGCGCCGTGCAGCGCGCCGAGCGCGAGGTCTGAGACCAGCATCGCCAGCAGCGGCACCACCGCGGCCCACTGCTTCGATGCGAAATACGCACCGCCGAACAGCGCGATGGCTTCGACTGGAGAGAAATTCGGTGGATGCGGCAGCAGGCGGGTAAGCGCGGCGGCGATGATCAGGCCGGCAAGCACCAACGGGCCGGGGGCGAAGGAGGCGGCAGGGCGGTTCATCTTGGTGCGCACGAGTCGTTCGGCAGGAACCGTTAGCATAGCGCACCCACCCTGCGACCTTATCACCTGCAATGGCGCCAGCCCGACATGACGTGGTGATCGTGGGCGGCGGCCTGGTTGGCGCCAGCCTGGCGATCGCGCTCGATCGCAGCGGGGTCGACGTGGCGCTGGTCGAAGCCACGCCCGCGGGTGCGTTGCCGGCGGTGTTCGACGAGCGCAACCTCAGCTTCGCCGCTGCCACGGTCAATGCCTTGTCCGCGCTGGGCGTGCTGCAGAAACTGCGTGCACCGGGCGCGCCGATCCGGCGCATCCACGTCAGCCGCAACGGCGACTTCGGCCGGGTCAAACTCGATGCGTCCGATTACGGCCGTGATGCGTTCGGCCGGGTGGTGGTTGCGC
>JBDSFV010000124.1:0-4359 GCA_039919355.1 Luteimonas sp.
CGTCGTCGCCTGCCAGACCGGGCGCAGCCAGCACCAGAACCGCGACACCGCGATGAAGATGCTGGCCGCCAAGCTCTACGAACTGGAAGTGCAGAAGCGCAACGCCGTGAAGGACGCGCTGGAGGCGACCAAGTCGGACATCGGCTGGGGCAGCCAGATCCGCAACTACGTGCTCGACCAGTCACGGATCAAGGACCTGCGCACCGGCATCGAGCGCAGCGATACCCAGAAGGTGCTCGACGGCGACCTCGACGAGTTCGTGGAGGCCAGCTTGAAGTCGGGCCTCGAGGCCGGCTCGAAACGTATCGACGCCGCTTGACGCCGTCATCCCCGCGAAGGCGGGGATCCAGCGACTTTGCTCCAAATCCGACACAATCAAGGCACTGGATTCCTGCTTTCGCAGGAATGACGATCAATAGCAGAGCGACGCATTCACGGGCTGGCGCACCATGACAGAGAACACGTCCCCGCACGACGAGAACCACCTGATCGCCGAGCGTCGCGCCAAACTCGCGGCGTTGCGCACGCAGGGCGTGGCGTTCCCGAACGATTTCCGGCGCGCCGACTATGCGCAGGATCTGCAGGACGCCCATGCCGACGCCGAGCATTGGACCGGCGAGGCGCTGGAAGGCGAGGGCAGGCGGGTCGCGCTGGCCGGGCGCCTGCTCGCCAAGCGGGTGATGGGCAAGGCCGCGTTCGCGCAGATCCAGGACGTGTCCGGCCGCATCCAGCTGTTCTTGAGCAAGGATGCACTGCAGGCGACTGCGCTGGGCGATGTCTACGATGCCTTCAAGGGCTGGGATGTCGGCGACATCGTCGCCGCGACCGGCACGCTCATGCGCACCAAGACCGGCGAGCTGTCGGTCAAGGTCGACACGTTGCGGCTGCTGACCAAGTCACTGCGGCCGCTGCCGGACAAGTGGCACGGACTGAGCGACGTGGAACAGCGCTACCGCCAGCGCTACGTCGACCTGATCGTGACGCCCGAAGCGCGCGCGGTCTTCGTGCAGCGCTCGCGCATCATCGCCGCGATGCGGCGCTGGCTCGACGCGCGGCGGTTCCTCGAGGTCGAGACACCGATGATGCAGTACATCGTCGGCGGCGCGACCGCGAAGCCGTTCGCGACCCACCACAACGCGCTCGACCTCGACCTGTACCTGCGCGTGGCGCCGGAGCTGTACCTCAAGCGCCTGGTGGTCGGTGGTTTCGAACGCGTGTACGAGATCAACCGCAACTTCCGTAACGAAGGCGTGAGCACCCGGCACAACCCGGAGTTCACCATGCTCGAGTTGTACGAGGCCTACGCGACCTACGACGAGGTCATGGACCTGACCGAGGTGATGATCCGCGACGTCGCCCAGGAAACGCTCGGCACCACGGCCCTGACATGGGAAGGCAACGCGATCGACCTCGGTCCGCGCTTCCGGCGCTGGAAGCTTGAAGAGGCGGTGCGCGAACTCAACCCGGATATCCGCGTCGCCGACTGTCGCGACCGCGAGGCGCTGGCGCGGCATTGCGAGCCTCTGCGCATCGCGGTTAAGCCGGGTCACGGCTGGGGCAAGCTGCTGCTGGAGATCTTCGAGAAGACGGTCGAGGCCGGCCTCATCGAGCCGACCTTCATCACCCACTACCCGGTCGAGGTCTCGCCGCTGGCGCGCGAGTCCGACAGCGAGCCGGGCATCACCGATCGCTTCGAGCTGTTCATCGGCGGCAAGGAGCTGGCAAACGGCTTCTCCGAACTGAACGATCCGGAGGAACAGGCCGCGCGCTTCCGCGCCCAGGTCGAGGCCAAGGCCGGAGGGGATGACGAGGCCATGCACTACGACGACGATTACATCCGTGCGCTGGAGGTCGGGCTGCCGCCGACCGGCGGGCTCGGCGTCGGCATCGACCGGTTGGTGATGCTGTTCACGGATTCGGCCTCGATCCGCTATGTGCTGCTGTTCCCGTACATGCGGCCCTTGCCTGCGGGCTAGTGCCATTTGCGGCAACCCGTGACGCAATGAGGCATCATCTGACCGTTCGGGGGTGTTTTTCCCTTTCAAACCCTCCATGGGGGACACGATGGCGTGGCATCGTTCTTGCTCTGGTAGTTGTTTGACGCCGCCTGCCACGGCGAGGATGTCGCCATGGCCTTGCATGCCTGCCTTGCGCCAGTGCAATGGGATCATTCGGTGAATATCGTCATCGTCGACGACCAGACCTCGGCGCGCACCATGCTGCGCCATATCATCGAGGACATCAGTCCCCAGTTGCAGGTGCTCGATTTCAGCGAGCCGCAGGCGGCGCTGGACTGGTGCGAGGGCAACCGTCCCGACCTGCTGCTGCTCGACTACCGCATGCCGGGCATGGACGGGCTCGAATTCGCCCGCCGCTTCCGCCGCCCGCTGATGCACCGCGACGTCCCGATCGTGCTGGTCACCGTTGTCGGCGACGAGCCGGTGCGCCAGGCCGCGCTGGATGCCGGGGTGATCGACTTCCTGGTCAAGCCGGTGCGGCCGCGCGAACTGCGCGCGCGTTGCCGCAACCTGCTGCAGCTGCGCCAGCAGTCGGAATCGGTGAAGCAGCGCGCGCTGTCGCTGGAGCAGCGGCTGTTGTCGAGCATGCACGAGGTCGAGGAGCGGGAACGCGAGACGCTGTCGCGGCTGGCACGCGCCATCGAGTACCGCGACGCAGGGACCAGCGCCTACCTCGAACGCATGGCACACATCGCCGGGTTGATCGCCGAGGAACTCGGCATGTTCGAGGACGAGGTGCGGCTGATCGAACTGGCCGCGCCCCTGCACGACATGGGCAAGATCGCCATACCTGACGCGATACTGATGAAACCCGGCCCGCTGGATGAGGACGAGATCCGGGTCATGCGCCGGCATCCGCAGATCGGCTACCAGTTGCTGAACGGCAGCCAGAACCGCTTCATCCAGATGGGGGCGGTGATTGCGCTGCGCCACCACGAACGCTACGACGGCAGCGGCTACCCGGACGGCCTGGTTGGCGACGCGATCCCGATCGAGGCGCGGATCGTCGCGGTCGCAGACGTGCTCGATGCCTTGCTCTCGCCGCGCCCGTACAAGCCGCGCTGGCCCCTGGACGATGCGCTTGCCTACCTGCGCGAGCAGAGTGGGGTGCTGTTCGATCCGCGCTGCGTCGACGTCCTGCTGCGCAACCGCACCCGGGTGGAAGACATCTGCGCCCGGTATTCGGCCACAACGCCGCGGCCGGGCGTTGAATGATGCGCAGGCCATGACCTCGATCTTCAGCAAGCTTTTTAGTCGCCTGTCGCAGCGGCCCGACAGCGAGCACCAGCAGGCGCGTGTGCGGCTGGTGATGCTGGCGGTGGTCGTCGCCTATCTGCAGGGCGTGGTCAGCGGCCGGCCCGAAGTCGCCGAGCCGCTGCGGCTGTCGTTGCTGTTCCTCGCGGTCGAGTTCGTGGTCGCGTTCGCGATCATGGCGTGGATCATGGTCCGGCCCGGCGTGTCGTATCCGCGGCGCGTGCTCGGCATGGTCGCCGACTACAGCCTGATGGGCGTCGGCATGGTCCTGCTCGGCGAGTTGCTCGCGCCGATGTACGTGGTACTGCTGTGGGTGACGGTCGGCAACGGCCTGCGCTACGGGCCGCGGTTCCTGTACGCGGCGATCGCCTTCGCCGGCGTCACCTTCCTGACGGTGATCCTGCGCACGCCCTACTGGCAGGCGAATCCCTGGCTGGCATGGGGGCTCCTGGCCGGACTGGTGGCGGTGCCCCTTTACCTGAGTTCGCTGCTGCGCGCGCTGGTGCGTGCCACCGAGGCGGCGAAGGCCGCGAGCGAAGCCAAGAGCCGCTTCCTCGCCAACATGAGCCACGAGTTCCGCACCCCGCTCAACGGCATCGTCGGCATGGCCGAGTTGCTGGTGACCACGCCGCTGAGCGCGGAACAGCGCGACAGCGCCGAGGTGATCCAGACCTCGGCGCGCTCGCTGCAACTTCTGGTCGACGACGTGCTGGACTTCTCGACCATCGAGGCCGGCAAGCTCAAGCGCAGCGACGCCGATTTCAGCCTGTCGGAACTGGTCAAGAGCGTGCAGGTCATGCTGCTGCCCAGCGCGCAGGCGAAAGGACTGGCGCTGGAATTCGCCATCCCGCGCGAGGTGCCGGACAGCCTGCACGGCGATAGCGGCCACCTGGGCCAGATCCTGATCAACCTGTTGTCGAACGCGATCAAGTTCACCGAACGCGGCAAGGTCGCGCTGGAAGTACAGGTGCTGGAACCCGTTGCGAATGCGGTGCAGCTGCGCTTCTCGGTGCGCGACACCGGCATCGGCATCCCCGAGGATGATCTGGGCCGCATCTTCGAGGCCTTCGAGCAGGTCGACTCGGGC
>JBDSFV010000125.1:0-7050 GCA_039919355.1 Luteimonas sp.
TACGCCACCGACCCGAGCTCGGCCTTCGGCGGCATCATCGCCTTCAACCAGGCGCTGGACGCGGCGACTGCCAAGGCTGTCCTCGACCGCCAGTTCGTCGAGGTGCTGATCGCGCCGGACTATGAACCCGGCGCGCTCGATGTCTGCGCCAGGAAGGCCAACGTGCGCGTGCTGCGCATCCCGCACGGCGAGGGCCGCAACAACTTCGACGTCAAGCGCGTCGGCTCGGGCCTGCTGATGCAGACCAGCGATATCCGCGAAGTCAGCCGTGACGAACTCAAAGTGGTCACCCAGCGCGCACCGACCCCGACCGAACTCGACGACCTGCTGTTCGCCTGGCGCATCGCCAAGTACGTCAAGTCCAATGCGATCGTCTATGCGAAGGACCACCGCAGTATCGGCATCGGCGCCGGGCAGATGAGCCGCGTGGTGTCGGCGAAGATCGCGGCATTGAAAGCCGAGGAAGCCGGTCTCGCGGTGCCGGGCGCGGTGATGGCCTCGGACGCATTCTTCCCGTTCCGCGACGGCATCGACGCCGCTGCGGCTGCCGGTATTTGCGCGGTGATCCAGCCGGGCGGCTCGATGCGCGATGGCGAAGTCATTGCCGCGGCCGATGAACACGGGCTGGCAATGGTGTTCACCGGCATTCGCCATTTCCGCCACTGATGTGGCTTTGCAGCCTGGGTAGAGCGCAGCGAAACCCAAGAGGGCTGTTGGCGAAGCATCCGGGGTCAGGTTATTTCGGCCCTGGCAGGCTACGAAAGCAAGATCGAAGTCACTGGATTCCCGCCTTCGCGGGAATGACGAGCAAAGGCGAAGGCACGCATGAAAGTCCTGGTCATCGGTTCCTGCGGTCGCGAACATGCGTTGGCCTGGAAGCTGACGCAGTCACCTCGCGTGAGCGAGGTATTGGTCGCGCCCGGCAATGCCGGCACCGCGCACGAGGACAAGTGCCGCAACGTCGCGGTCAATGCGGCCGACATCGATGGCTTGCTGGCATTGGCGCAGCGCGAAGGCATTGCGCTGACCGTGGTTGGCCCGGAAGGGCCGCTGGTCGCGGGCGTGGTCGATCGTTTTCGCGCCGCGGGACAGCGTATCTTCGGCCCGACCGCCGCGGCCGCGCAGCTCGAAGGCAGCAAGGCCTTCGCCAAGGACTTCCTCGCCCGCCACGGCATCCCGACCGCGCATTATGCGGTGCACACCAACCTCGACGAGGCGCTCGCCTACGTGCGCGGGAAGGTCATGCATGCTTCCGACCAGCGCGTCGTGATCAAGGCAGACGGCCTCGCCGCCGGCAAGGGCGTGATCGTGGCGATGACGCTGGCCGAGGCCGAGGCGGCGATCACCGACATGCTCGCCGGCAACGCGTTCGGCGCGGCCGGCGCGCGCGTGGTGATCGAGGAATTCCTCGACGGTGAGGAGGCGAGCTTCATCTCCATGGTCGACGGCAGCACCGCGTTGCCGATGGCGACTTCACAGGACCACAAGCGCGTCGGCGACGGCGACACCGGCCCCAACACCGGCGGCATGGGCGCGTACTCGCCGGCGCCGGTGGTCACCCCCGAGGTGCATGCGCGAGTGATGCGCGAGATCGTCGAGCCGACCGTGCGCGGCATGGCTGCGGACGGCATGCCGTTCACCGGCTTCCTCTATGCGGGGTTGATGATCGACGGAACCGGCGCGCCGAAGGTGATCGAGTTCAACGTCCGCTTCGGCGATCCTGAAACGCAGCCGGTGATGCTGCGCCTGCAATCGGATTTTCCTGACCTGCTCGAGGCGGCGATCGACGCGCGCCTGCATGCAATCGAGGCGAAGTGGGACCCGCGTCCTTCGCTGGGCGTGGTGATGGCCGCCGAGAACTACCCGGGCACGCCGCGATTGGGCGATCCGATCAACGAGTGGGACGTGCCCGACGTGGCCGACACCAAGGTATTCCACGCCGGTACCAGACTCGTCGACGGGCAGGTCGTGACTTCGGGCGGCCGCGTGTTGTGCGTGTGCGCTCTCGGCGATTCGGTCGCCGACGCGCAACGCAAGGCGTATGCCGAAGTCGCCGGCATCTCCTGGCACGGCGAGTTCCACCGCCACGACATCGGCTGGCGGGCGATCGAGCGCGAGCGCAACGACCTCCCGCGCAAACCGTCGTAGAGCGGAGCTCTGCTCCGCTGCCCCGCCGAGCAGAAGCAGCCGAGCAGAGCTCGGCTCTACCGGATGAAGGGAGCTGGATGGCTCTGCTAGGCTCACGCCAACGCACGGGGGCCCCATGGCGCACGACCAGTTCGAACTGCTCAAGCAGCGGCGGTTCCTGCCGTTCTTCCTGACCCAGTCTCTGGGCGCGTTCAACGACAACGTCTACCGGCAGGCGATCATCGGCCTGCTGTTCTGGCTCGGCGTCAGCCCCGAGCAGCGCACGCTCTACACCAACCTCGCGCCGGCACTGTTCATCCTGCCGTACTTCCTGTTCTCCGCCACCGCCGGGCAGATCGCCGAGAAGCTGGAGAAGTCGCGGTTGATCCGCATCACCACGGCGATGGAGATTGCGATCATGTCGCTGGCCGCGGTCGGCTTCCTGGCCCAGAACATGACGGTGCTGCTGGTCGCGCTGTTCTGCACCGGGCTGCAGTCGGCGCTGTTCGGGCCGGTGAAGTATTCGATCCTGCCCTCCGTGCTCAAGCCCGAGGAACTCACCGGCGGCAACGGCCTGGTCGAGATGGGCACATCGATCTCGATTTTGGTCGGCATGATCGTCGGCGGGCTGATCTTCAAGCTCGCCGGCGACCACGGCCCGGTCGCCGCGGCGACCGCGATCATCGCGCTCGCGATCACCGGCAACCTGGTCAGCCGCGCGCTCCCGCGCGCGGAAGCGGGCGCGCCCGACCTCAAGATCAACTGGAACCCGATCCCGGAATCGCTGGCGATCCTGCGCCTGGCGCGGCGGCAGATCGCGGTGCGCAACTCGATCCTCGGCGTGTCGTGGTTCTGGTTCGTCGGCACCGTGCTGACCTCGCAGCTGCCGACCTATGCCGAGGTCAACCTCGGTGGCAGCGCAACGCTGTATATCTTCGCGCTCGCCCTGTTCTCGATCGGCACCGGGGTGGGCTCGATGCTGTGCGAGAAGCTGTCGGCGCGCACGGTGGAGATCGGCCTGGTGCCGCTGGGCGCGTTCGGCATCAGCGCGTTCATGCTCGACCTGTATTTCGCGCGCAGCGGCGCAGCGGCGGTGTCGGGGCTCGACGTCGCTGGCTTCCTGCAGCAGCCCGGCAGCTGGCGCATCGCGGGTGACCTGGTCGGGATTGGCTTGTTCGCGGGCTTCTTCGTGGTGCCGTTGTTCGCGCTGATCCAGAGCCGCATCCCGAAGGGCGAGATCTCGCGCGTGATCGCCGGCATGAACATCCAGAACGCGGCCTTCATCGTGCTTGCGGCGGGGCTCGGCATCGTGGTGCAGCGCTTCCTCGGCTGGACCATCCCGCAGGTGTTCCTCGCGCTCGCCATCGCCAATGCGCTGGTCGCGGTCTGGATCTTCACGCTGGTACCCGAGTTCCTGATGCGCTTCCTGAGCTGGGTACTGGTGCGCACGCTATACCGGCTGCGCGTGCATGGCGTCGAGCGGCACGTGCCCGACGCGGGCGCCGCGCTGATCGTGTGCAACCATGTCAGCTACATGGACGCGCTGATCCTCAGTGCCAGCATCCCGCGGCCGGTGCGCTTCGTGATGTATCACAAGATCTTCGACATCCCGGTGCTGCGCTGGATCTTCCGCACCGCCAGGGCGATCCAGATCGCCGGTGCGCGCGAGGATCCGGCAATGATGCAGCGTGCCTTCGATGACATCGACGCGGCGCTGGCCGATGGCCAACTGGTCGGCATCTTTCCCGAAGGCGCACTCACCAGGGACGGCGAAATCGCGAAGTTCAGATCCGGCATCGAGCGCGTCCTTGAGACGCGACCGGTGCCGGTGATCCCGATGGCGCTGCGCGGCATGTGGGCGAGCATGTGGAGCAGGCGCGACACCCGACTCGGCCGCATGCGCGTACCGCGGCGCATCCGCGCGCACGTCGAAGTCGTCGCCGACGCACCGATCGACGGGCGCATTGCAGACGCGGACATGCTGGAAGCGAAGGTGCGCGAGCTGCGCGGCGAGGCAGCTTGATTGCGGTTGCGGTTGCGGTGCACCTGAAAATCCGCAAGCAGAAACGAACCAACAGACCCGGAGGGCGGCGCACAGGGATGTGCGCCGTTTTTCTCCGCGACAGGATGTCGCGTGGAAAAATCCCCGCGTCAATGAAGCGGCCGGTTTGCCGTGTCGGGGAAACGTCTTTTCTTTGGTTACTTTCTTTGGGCGAACAAAGAAGGTGACCCTGCCGCGCAGCGGACGGAACGCTCTTCAAAGGCACTGGATTCCTGCTTTCGCAGGAATGACGAGCAGAAGCAAAGGCGATCCGTCAGCTCACCCAGCCGGCGACAACAAACAACGCCAGCACCGCCAGCCACAGCAGCAGGATGCGCCAGACCAGGCTCATTGCGTCGCGCAGTTCCGGCAATTCGCCCATCGCCGCGACCAGCGCACCCGGCGCGGCGACGCCGTGGTCGGCGTAGTCCATCGCCTCGTCGGCCAGTTCGATGCGGACGCTGGCGCGCGCCGCGGCGCCGAGGAAGCTGGCGTCGAAACGCAGCGAGGCACCGCCGTTGTCCTTCCAGGCGCCGATCACGGAATCGAAGTCGCCGACCAGCGCCATCGCCAGCGACATCAGCTGCGCCACCGGCCAGTCGAGCAACGACAACAGCCATTGCGCGCCGCCGCGCGCCTCGACCGGCAAGGCGGCGACGTCAGCCTCGGCCGACAGCGCGGCGAGCCGGTACCCCAGCGCGCCGAGCGGCCCCAGCAGCAGGAACCAGAACAGCACGCCGAACCAGCGCCGTTGCGCATTGCGGAACACGGCTTCGACCAGCGATGGCGCATGGAGCGATGCGTTCGCGCCTGCCGGCCACAGCCTGGCGGCGGCTTCGCGCCGCGCCACGGGATCGCGCGCGACGACGATCGCCTCGACATCGAGGTCGAGATCGCGCGGACCCCAGCTATAGAACAGCACGGCGATGCCGAACACCAGGCCGGCCAGACCGAGCAGCGGTTCGTCGAGCGCGAGCTGGAACAGGCCGACGAGCAGCACCGGCGGCAGCAACGCCAGCGCGATGCCGTAGCGTCCGCGCCAGAAGCCCTCCTGCGGGAAGCGGGTGTCGAGCCAGCGCAGCCAACTGGAATACCAGCCGTAGTCGCGCACCGAGGCCGCGAGCGACGGCGCGACATGGCCGAGCACGAGGGCGACGACGACGGCGATGAGGGTGATGGACATCGCCCCGATTGTACGCAAAGGCCGTGGTACGCAAAGCCCGTGCAGGCGATCAGCGCCGGTCGACGGCTCCCCGGTCGTAATCGGCCAGCCACTGCTCGACCAGCCAGCGCGCGATCGAGATCGGTGGCGACAGCGCGATCCCGGGCTCGTCTTCGGCGAGCGGTCCCGCTTCTACAGGTGCGTTCCAGTCGCATGCCAGTCCGGCGCGCACTTCCTCCGCGCCGAACCAGCGCACGTCCTCGAGCTCGTCGCCGGCGACCGGCTCGTCCGGTTCGGCATCGGCAAGGAAACCGAGCATCAGCGCACCGGGAAACGGCCACGGCTGCGAGGCGAGATAACGACAGCTGCGCACGCGCACGCCGGTTTCCTCCAGCACCTCGCGCGCCACCGTCTGCTCCAGCGATTCCCCGGGTTCGACGAAACCGGCGATCACCGAATAGCGCTTCGACGGCCACGGCAATTGCCGGCCAAGCAGCAGCCGGGTGCCGTCGGTGACCGCAGCGATGATCGCCTGGTCAGTGCGCGGATAATGCTCGCTGCCGCACTGGCGGCAACGGCCGAGCCAGCCGGCGCGGACGAACTCGATCCCGCCGCCGCAGGCGCCGCAGTAGCGGTGCCGCGCATGCCAGTGCAGCACGGCGCGCGCCTGCGCGAACACGGTGGCGTCGAACACCGGCCACAGGCTCGCGGCGCTGCGCAGGTCGACGCGTTGCGGGGCATCCAGCTCGACCGTCGCTGCGCGCGCCGCGAACCAGCCGCGTCCCTCCTGCAGGCCGAGGAAGATCGCCGCCGCAGGTACGCCACCGAGTTCGCTGCCGCTGGGTGCGTAGAGCGCTTGCGAGGCATCGGCCAGGGCGCGGCCGTCGTCGTCGAGCAACACCACCTGCGCCTGCGGCCACAAGCCGGCGAGCGCATCGGGCGCGTCGCGAAGGTGGTCGGCGCGGTCGAGCGCGCCCTCGACGAAGGCGAACGGTGCGCCGGGCCGGCTCACACCGTGAACGACGAACCGCAGCCGCAGGTGCTCTTCGCGTTCGGGTTGCGGATCACGAACTGGGCGCCGTGCAGGCTCTCGCTGTAGTCGACCTGGGCGCCCATCAGGTACTGCAGGCTGAGCGGGTCGACCAGCAGGGTGACGCCATCGGTGGCGATGGCAAGGTCGTCCTCGCCCTGCTGCTCGTCGAACTCGAAGCCATACTGGAAGCCCGAGCAACCACCACCCTGGATGTACACGCGCAGCTTGAGCGCGGCGTTGCCTTCCCCGGCGATCAGTTCGCGCACCTTGGCCGCGGCCGCGGTGGAGAATTCGAGCGGTCGCTGCAGCGACTGGTAATCCGGCGCGGGATTGGAAACGGCGAGATCGGTGTCCATCCGCTCAGGATGGGGCGCCGGACGTTGCGATTCAACCACCTGCGCCGGGTTTGGTCGTCGCCTCGGCCCAGGTGAACGATTGCTCGGCCGCCGCGCCACCCTGCGGCACCAGCCGCGCCACCACCCGGATCGGCTGCAGGCCCGCGGGCAGCAGCAGGTCGCCCTCGACCTGCTGGAAATACTTGAACGAGTAGTCGAC
This sequence comes from Luteimonas sp., assembly GCA_039919355.1. Taxonomy (GTDB): domain Bacteria; phylum Pseudomonadota; class Gammaproteobacteria; order Xanthomonadales; family Xanthomonadaceae; genus Cognatiluteimonas. Next base: position 6,919 of record JBDSFV010000125.1, read on the forward strand.
GCCCGGTGCGTCGGGCTGCTGGCGCAACTCGGCCCAGGTCAGCCGCTGCATCCTGCCGCCGCGGCTGCCCTCGACCGACAAGGTCAGGCGGCCGCGGTTGACCGCGCCGCGGTTGAGGTTCTGGGTCAGGGT
>JBDSFV010000126.1:0-8186 GCA_039919355.1 Luteimonas sp.
CGAAGTGCAGATCGCCGGGCGCAATGCCGTGGCCGAGATGGTCACGCACATCGCCCACCCGGTCGATGGCGCGCGCAAGCGCGACCTGCTGATCGACATCCTCAGCGCGCGCTGGCAAGAGCAGATCCTGGTGTTCGGCAAGACCAAGCATGGCTGCAACCGCCTGGCCGAGCAGCTCGAGAAGGCCGGCATCACCGCGGTCGCCATCCACGGTAACAAGAGCCAGGCGCAGCGTTTGAAAGCGCTGGCCGAGTTCAAGAACGGCAAGGCGCGCGTGCTGGTCGCCACCGACGTCGCCGCGCGCGGCCTCGACATCCCCAACCTGCCGCTGGTGATCAACCACGACCTGCCGATGGTCCCGGAGGATTACATCCATCGCATCGGCCGCACCGGCCGCGCCGGCCTAATCGGCGAGGCGCTGTCGCTGGTGTCGCCGGAGGAAGGCGGCCTGCTGCGCCTGATCCAGCGCATGCTGAAAGTCGACCTGGTGATGGACGTGGTCGAAGGCTATGCACCGAGCAAGCCGATCCGCCTTGACACGCCTGTCCCGAAGAACGGGGGTGGGCAAAGGCAGGACGGGCAACGTGCGCCGGGCCGACCCGGCCATCGCCCGCACGGCAGGCCGGCGCCGCGCCATGCGCATGCCGGGCCGAAGCAGCATCGTTCGGGCGGGCAGGGTGCGTATGCGGGACGGCGTGACACGCGCGCCTGATCGTTGTTTAAAGCCGTCATTCCCGCGAAGGCGGGACAAGCGCGGCGTAGGCGCCATCCATGCCCGTTTCAGCAGGTGCGTGCAGCTTTCCAGCATTGTTGTCGGTGCCGCTTGCGCCGACGTGACAACTCATGCAGTCACGTCCGAACACGGCCCGACCCCGGGTCGCAGCGGCGGTGTCGAAGGTTCCTGCGGTTGGTCGCGGTGCGGACAGGCTGTGCTGGTAGGCGCGCAGCGCCGGAAGTTTCGATGTCACCAGATCCGGCGTGTGCTTGACGTCGATGCCAAGCCGCGGATCGGAGAAGTTGCCATGGGCACCCATCTGGGTCACCGCGACGTATGCATTCCAATAGGAAATGGGCGCATCGCCCGTGTACGTCTCGTTCTTGACGTGGGCCAGGCCATACGCGGGCGGCATTACCAGCGGCGTGTTCTTGCCGTCGATATTGAAACGCGGGTCGTACTTGCCCGGTCCCCAGCTGCTGTAGACGGCCTTCTTGTCGGCTGGCAGTGCCGGCGACAGCGCGATGATCGCGCCCACATTCAGATCCCGGTTCGGCTATCCATCCATGCGATGTCTCTGCGTCGCCGTAACGCGAACAATGAACACCGACCCCGGATAGTCAGCGCGCAAAGGATCATCTTCCCTGACTTGCGCCGTGCCATTCACGCGAATTCGTTTTGGGTGCTTGAAGTCCAGGAAAAGCAGTCCGACATGGGGATTGACGAGAACGTTGCCCCAGGTCCGGTACATGCCGTTGCCGTCGTAATCAGGAATGGCAAGCGTGCGATCGTCGAGGAGGCGCACGAACCCTGGCAGGCCGCCTTTATAAGAGCAGTCAGGATAACCGTGTGTATCGGCTGTTGCTATGAAAACATGGGGCAACACTGAATAAACGCACGGTCCTCCTCTGTGAACTCCGTGCGGACCGTCACCTGCTCCAGGCGGTCAGCCAAGGGACGCGTCTCACGGATGTCCTGGAGTCGCCGCATGCCATCGTGATACATCGGATCGACTGACATCGTTCCTCCCCAGTACTGGCGTCAGGCCTTCTTGCTCGCGATCCAGCGATCGATTTTCGCCTCCAGCACGTCCAGCGGCACCGAGCCGTCCTTGAGCACTTCGGCGTGGAATTCGCGGATGTCGAACTTCGGGCCGAGTTCGCGTTCTGACTTCGCGCGCAGTTCCTTGATCTTCATCTCGCCGATCTTGTATGCGAGCGCCTGGCCGGGGATCGCCATGTAGCGTTCGGCTTCGGCCACCGCGTCGGTCTCGCTCGCGGCGGAGTTGTCGAGCATGTACTTGATCACGCGCTCGCGGGTCCAGCCCTTGCTGTGCAGGCCGGTGTCGACCACCAGCCGGATCGCGCGCCACAGTTCATTCTGCAGGTAGCCGAAATAGTCGTAGGGATCGGAATACATGCCCAGTTCCTTGCCCAGCGATTCCGAATACAGGCCCCAGCACTCGGCATACGCGGTCTCGCCGCCGAAGCGGCGGAACTTGGGCAGGCCGGTCAGCTCTTGCTGCAGCGCGATCTGGAAGTGGTGGCCGGGGATCGCCTCGTGCAGGAACAGGTCCTCGGCGTCCCAGGTCTGGCGGCTCGGCAGGTCGAAGGTATTGACGTAGAAAATGCCCGCACGCGAGCCGTCCTCGCTCGGGCCCTGGTATTCGCCGCCCGCCGCGGACTCCGCACGGTACGGCTCGACCGGGCGGATCTCGAATTTCGCCTTCGGCGTCAGCGAGAACAGCCGCGGCACGCCGGCCATGACCTTGGCCTCGATGCCGCGGTAATACGCGAGCAGCTCATCTTCGCTCTTGAAGCTGAAACGCTTGTCGGTGCGCATGAACTTGAAGAAATCCTGCAGCGAGTCCTTGAAGCCGACCTGCTGCATCACCTTGCGGATCTCGCCGTGGATGCGCGCGACCTCGTCGAGGCCGATCTGGTGGATCTCGGCCGGGCTCTTGGTGGTGGTGGTGCTCTGGCGCGCGTCGTAGGCGTACCAGGACTGGCCATTGGGCATCGCATCGATGCCGACGGTGGCGCGCGTGTGCTTCATGTAGTCGTTGGCGATGTAGTCGCGCAGGCGCCTGTAGGCCGGCATCAACTGGTTGTCGACCATGGTGCGGTAGTCGGCGGTGATACGCGCCTTGTCGGGGTTGGAGAATGACGGCGGCATGGTCCTGACGGGCATCCAGAACAGCGTGTCTTCCGCTTTCGGCTTGATGATGGCGTCGAGCTGTGGCACCACCTTGACCATCAGCACGCGTGGCTGCACCACGCCCTTGGCCACGCCCTCGCGCATGTTGGCGATGGCCTGGTCGAAGATCGCCGGGATCTTCGCCGCGCGCTTGCTCCAGTTGTCATAGTCCTGCACGGTCTTGAACGGCTGCGCGCCAGTGCCGGAGCCGAGCATCACCGCGAGGTTGGCTAGGTTGTAGAACTGGTTGATCGGGATCAGTTCGCCCGGGAACTGCTCACCTTCGAGGCCGGATTTGGCGTCGTGGACGAAGATCTCGTAGCTGATCAGGTTCTGGCCGCTCAGGCCGGACGGACCGATCGCCTCGATCTTCTTGAGCCAGCCTTCGGTGAAGGCATGCGATTGCGCGCGGTAATCGGCGCTGAGGAAATTCGGCAGCTGGTCGTTGTAGCGCGGATCGCCTTGGAACGTCGCCTGGATCGGGTTGAGCTTGAGCCCTTCCTCCCAGAACTGTTCGTAAAGCCGGGTCAGCTGCTGCGCCTTGCTGCCGGCGACTTCGCTGCTGGCAGTGGCAGACGTACCGCCCGCAGGCGTGGTCGCACAACCGGCGAGCGCCGTGGCGATGGCGAGGGCAAGGGCAAGGACGAGTTGCGTGCGGGCGGTCATCGGGAAATCTCCGTAGCGATTGAGCGAAGCAGGCATGCGGGGAGGCATGCCGGAAGAGCAGGGAGCCTCGCCGGTGCAGCGTGGCACGGCATGGGCCAAAGGTCACTTCATCCTGACTCCCTCCCTATGCCGCCAGCACGATGAACAATCGCGTGGCGCAATCGTCGAGCGGTCGGCTCAAGCCTTCGGCTCCGGCACGGCGGGACGCACCGAGAAGGGAATCGTGTCCGGCGAGACGGCGCCGCCGGAGATGATGAAGCTCATCGCCTGGTCCACGGTCCAGTCGGTCGGTGTGATCTTCTCGACCGGCACGATCTCCAGATATCCGGACGTCGGGTTCGGCGTGGTCGGCACGTAGACCGCGGCGAGCTCGCGGCCGGTGCCGTGCTCCTTGAGGACGCGGGTGACGAAGCCGACCGACTTCATCTCGGTGTGCGGGAAGTCGACCAGCACCACGCGCTGGGTGCCGTCAGGCTGCGTCTGCAGGATGTCCAGCAGCTTGCGCGCGCTGCCGTAGATGGTGCTCGCCAGCGGGATGCGGCCGACCAGCGCCTCGAACCAGCGCAATGCGCGCTGGCCGACCACGCGCCGCGCCATCAGGCCCGAGAGCAGGATCACCGCCAGCGTCGCCAGCAGCGCCAGTGCGGTCTGCACCCATGACTGGTCGAGCCAGCCAAGCCCCGGATTGCCGGTGGCGAGGTTGTGCAGCAGCGGTCCGATCAGCGGCCGGCTGGTGTCCGACAGCAGCACGAATACGAACTTCACCACCACCCAGGTCAGCCAGATCGGCAGCAGGGTCAGCAGACCGGTAAGGAACAGGCGTTGCAGCCGATGGCTGGTCGAGGCAGGTGTGCGCATTTGGTGATTGTAAGGTGGGCCCTGGCCCACCGTCCCGGCCGGGTTGGAGGATGGCGGGTTGAAACCCGCCCCCGTAAAGTACGGGGCAGGCTCTACAAATCGCGCACCAGGCGGAAGCCGACGTCGTCGTAGCCGCGACTGGCTTCCAGCGGTCGTGCGCCGGAGACGCCGCGCCAGCTGTGGCCGCTGCTCAGACGCTTGCTGCAGCCATTGCTGCATTCGCTCAGCCATTCGGCGACCGGCTTGGCGCCACCGCCGGCGGGCAGCGCGCGCGCTTCGGCTGAGGTCGGCAGGCGATAGCGATGGCCACTGCGCTGCCCCAGCCAGCGTGCGTAGGCGTCGGCATCGTTCCACGACACGCACACGGCCGGTTGCTGCGGCGATTGCGCGTAACCCGGCGCCTGCCATGAGATTGGCTTGACGATCCGCAGCGGCGACATGCGTTCACGGCACAACGCAGCCGGGCGACCGGTTGCAATGGCGAAACGGGCGTAGTCGCCACGACTGACCTCGCTGCGCGACGCGGCGATCATGCCGCCACCGGCCTGCAGCAGGCGCATGCCGGCATCGCCAGGGACGGTGTCGCCGGCCTGCGGAATGGCGCGTGCACGTGCGGCGAGGGCGTCGATGGCGGCGCCATCCAGCCCCAGCGCCTTGGCGCTGTCGACGGAGCGCAATGCGGCCTTCCGGTCGAAATGCGCCGCGGCCTGTTCGACGCGCGCGACCAGGGCCTTGCCGATGCGGGCGCGCAACTGCGCCATCGCGGCGCTGTCACCCTGCCGGGTCTGGGTCGCCAGCGCGTTGGCGCGATCGATGTAATCGCGCGCGCGGCCTTCGTCGCCGCTGCGGATGCGTCGTTCGGCCTCGTCGCCGAAGGCACCGATCAAGCCTGCGACCGCCGTCGCCAGACGTGGATGCGCGGGATCGGCCTTCCAGGCCGCGAGCAGGCTGTCGTACGCGTTCCTGCCTGCCGGCGCGGTGAGGTTGCGCGCGCGCAGCTGTTGTTCCGCGGCGGTGAGCCAGCGTTCGCCGGCGGACTCCGGCAGCGGTCGCAGCATCGGATCGTCCGGAGCACCGATCACGGCCTGGCCCGGCAGCGCACCCGGTGTCGGCAGGTTGTCGCGATTGACGCCGAGCGCACGGAAAAAGCCGTCGTCTGGCGCCTGCTCGGCCTGGCGCAGGACGATGCCGATGCCCGCGGCGATCACCAGCACGACCGCGAGCCACGAGGCTTTCGGCCAACGCCGGATCGCGCCGAGCGCGCGCTGGCCGCGATCGATCGCGACTGCCATTGGCTGGCCGCTGCGATGCGGCACGCGGTCGAGCGCATCGCGCATCTGCTGCGCATTGCGGAATCGTTGCGACGGCGACTTCGACAATGCCTTGTCGATGAAACGTTGCCAGTGGCGCAGGGGCCGCGGCAGTCGCGGCACCGGATCCTGCGCGTGCATGACGGCCATCGACAGTGCGTCGCCGGCCATGAAGGGCAGTCGGCCGGTCAGCATCTCCCACGCCAGCACGCCGACGCTGTAGAGATCGGCTCGCGCATCGACCTCCTCGCCGCGCGCCTGTTCCGGCGCCATGTAGGCAGTGCTGCCCACCGCCATGCCGGCGGTGGTGACGCGCGGACCGAAGCCGCGGCGCAGGGCGATGCCGAAGTCGGCGAGCAGCGGCCGTTCGGCCTCGTCGAACAGCACGTTCTCGGCCTTGACGTCGCGATGCACAACGCCACGCGCATGCGCGTAGTCGAGGGCGGCGAGCAGCGCATGCAGGATCGCGCGCACGCGGGCGTGGCCGTGCTCGTGTCCGTCCTGCGCGAATGCACGCTGGCCGAGATGGCCGCGCGCGAGGTAGGGCATCGCGTAGTAGGGCAGGCCGTCGCGGGTGCGACCGACCTCGAAGATGCCGACGATGTGCGGATGCTCGAGCCGGGCAATCGTGCGCGCCTCGTTCTCGAAGCGGCGGCGGCTGACCTCGTCGGCCAGGGCCTCGGGCAGTATCACCTTGATCGCGACCTCGCGGCCGAGCGATTGCTGTTCGCCGAGATACACTGTCGACATGCCGCCGTCGCCGATCACGCGCGATAGCCGGTAGCCGGCGATTTCCGGCAATGCTGCGTCGACGTCGCGATCGGACGGTGTGGCGGACATGCGGCCCCCTGTTGCTGCGGCGAGCATACGCCGAGCGGGTGCATGGCGTGAACGCCCATGTGTGGCAGGGCTTGTGGCGCGGACGACCTGTTGTGGTGCGTGCGTCGGTTCGTGACCGCCGTCGCGGAATCCGTGCGGCGTTGCAGTCCTACACCAGCAACAGCGACGACATCCTGCGTCGGTAGCGCCCGACCAAATCGGCATCGTCGAGGATGTGGAAGGCGTCGATCAACGCCTTCTTCGGCAGGCTGTCCTCGAAATCACGATCCCGGCGCAGCATCTCCAGGAACTGCTCCAGGCCCGCTTCGGCATCGCCCGACACGATGCGATGAACGCCCAGCAGGTGGCGCGCGCGCAGGTCGTCAGGATTGGACGCGATCGCGGCCTCCAGCACCTGCGGTGGCGGCGCGTCCTGCAGCAGCTTGGCGAAGCCCAGCCGCGCGCGTGCCTGGATCGCGCGGTCGTCGGCGGCGAGGTTGGCAGGCAGGGCGTCGAGCAGCTGTTCGGCCTCGTGCGCGTGGCCTGTGGCGAGCAGCGCGAGCGCGAGGTCGAGCTTGAGCCCGGCCTGTTCCGGTTCGGCCTCCACCGCCTTGCGCAGGCGCATTGCTTCGGCGTGCGGATCGAGCGGCGCGACGTCCTCGACCGGCGCGGCTTCCGTTTCCATGGGCACTCCCGGCTCGATGCCATGGTGCGTGAGGAATTCGCGCAGCTGCCCTTCCGGCAGGGCACCGGGGAAACCGTCGACCAGTTGCCCGTCCTTGACCAGCATCACCGTCGGGATCGAGCGGATCTGGAATGCGGCGGCGAGCTGCTGCTCGGCATCGACATCGACCTTGGCCAGCAGGAACGCGCCGTTGTAATCGCCGGCGAGCTTCTCGAGGATCGGCCCGAGGGTCTTGCACGGCCCGCACCAGGTTGCCCAGAAATCCACCAGCACCGGGACCTGCAGGGATTTCTGCATGACCTCGGCTTCGAAGGTGTCGGTGGTGGTGTCGAAGACGTGCACGTTGGCGTGAGGGGTGTCGGTCATGGTGGCAATTCGGTTTCGGGAAGGCCATCGATATGGCGGCGGCTTCGGCAATGGCAAGCGGCGCGCGCAGCCGCACGCTAGCATGCGTCAATGAAGCCCTGGTCGAATCGCTGGACGGCACGACTCTGGATGGCGTCAGCCGGGCTGCTCTCAGGGCCGCTGTTCGCGCTGGCGCTGGTGATGTTCGCAGCGCCGCTGCCCAATTACCGCCATGCCGAGCATCCTCCCGCGGTGCTCGGCGCGATCGGCTACCCCGGCTCGGTCGCCTGGAACATGATCGGCTACATGCTGGTAGGCGTGCTTGCCGCGCTGGCGCTGCAGGCGCTGTACCACAGGCTGCGCGCGGAACGGGCAGGCGCGGTTGCGCGCGTCGGCGCGACGCTGATGCTGCTGTCGGCGCTGGCGTTCGTGGCGCAGGGGTTCTTTCCGCTGGATATCAACCAGCCGATCGATTTCGGCCCGAGCCGCCGCCACATCGCGGTGTGGAACCTGTGGTGGCTGGCCGCCATCGCCGGCTTGCTGGTGACCGGGGCCGGTGTGCGCGGAATGCGTGGCTGGCGCTCGCTGCTCG
>JBDSFV010000127.1:0-19236 GCA_039919355.1 Luteimonas sp.
TGCCGCAGGCCAGCGTTTCGCCGGCGCCGCGCTCGTATACGCGCAGCCGGATGCGATCGCGCGCGTCGACCTCGGCGAAGCCGACGTTGGCCGAATCCGCAAAGGCAGCCTGCAACGCCGGGCCGAGCGTCTGCACCGGGGCCCGCGCGATGTCGTCGACCTCGACCAGCACGTGCGGGTTGCCCATCGAGACCGCACCGAAACGGATGTCGGTGCCGCCGACATCGAGCGTGTATTCATCCTGCGCCTCGTGGAAACCCGCGAGCGGCAGCGCCTGCGGCGCGAACTGCGGCACGCCCATGGCGATACGGTAGCGGCCATCGGCCAGGCGTTCGACCGCATGCGTGCCGGCGGGGCTGTCGAGCAGGAACCGGTCGCCGCTGGTGGCGCCATCGCGCGCCAGCCACGCCGCGAGGCAACGTGCCCCGTTACCGCACTGCTGCGCGTTGCTGCCGTCGGCGTTCCAGATGCGATAACTGGCGACGGCGTCGGCGCTGCGCGGCGGTTCGATCGTCAGGATCTGGTCGCAGCCGACGCCCGTATGGCGATCGGCCAGCGCGCGGCTCAACTCCGGGGTGGGCGGCGGTGTGCCGTCGCGCAGGTCGAGCACGACGAAGTCATTGCCGGCGCCATGCATCTTGCTGAAGTGCAGGGGTTTGCGCGGCGCAACGCGCATCGCGTCAGCCGTTGCCGCCGCCATCGCTGTCGTCGGCAGGTGGCACTTCCGGCGGCGTCGCAGTGGCGGGATCGGCCGCGGGTGGCGGCGGAATTTCCATCGGCAGCGCGGCATCGGTGGGCCCGGTGGCCGGTGGCGATTGTTCCGCGGGCACCTCGACCGGCATCGCCGCCTGCGCCTGCGACGGCTTCACCAGCGGACCCTTGTTGCCACAGGCGACAAGCGCTGCCAGCAATGCGGCGGCGATCAGCAAACGGGTGGGTTTGTCCATGTTGCGAGTATAGCGCCGGGTCATGGCGCGGCCGTCGGTTCGGCCACGCCGAGTTGGTCGAGCAGGAAGGCGTACATCTCCGACAACTCGCGATAGCGGCGGAAACGGCCCGACTTGCCACCATGTCCAGCGTCCATGTTGACGCGGAACACAACCGGCCCGGCGCCCGTGTCGAGGTCACGCAGGCGCGCGACGTACTTCGCCGGCTCCCAGTACTGCACCTGCGAGTCCCACAGCCCGGTGCCGACGAACATCGCCGGATAGTCCTGCCCCTTCAGGTTGTCGTAGGGCGAATACGACAGCATGTAGTCGTAGTAGTCCTGCTTCTCCGGGTTGCCCCATTCGTCGTATTCGTTGGTGGTCAGCGGGATGCTCGGGTCGAGCATGGTCGTGACCACGTCCACGAACGGCACCTGCGACAGGATCACCCGGTAGCGATCAGGCGCCATGTTGGCGATCGCACCCATGAGCAGGCCGCCGGCGCTGCCGCCGTACGCCGCGACCCGGTCCTTCGCCGCATAGCCTTCCCTGGCCAGGAAATCGGTGACGTCGATGAAGTCGGTGAAGGTATTCTTCTTGTGCAGCAGTTTGCCGTTGTCGTACCAGGCGCGACCCATCTCCTGGCCGCCGCGGATATGCGCGAGCGCATAGACCATGCCGCGATCGAGCAGGCTCACCACCGGCAGGTTGAAGTTCGGATCGGTCGAGGAACCGTAGCTGCCGTAGGCGTACTGCAGCAGCGCGGACTTGCCGTTCTGCTCGAAGCCCTTGCGGTAGACCAGCGAGACCGGAATCTTGGTGCCGTCGCGTGCGGTCGCCCACAGCCGCTCGGTGGCGTACTTGTCCGCGTCGTAGCCGATCACCGGCTGGCGCTTGAGCAACTTGCGCTCGCCGGTGCGTGTATTGAGTTCGTAAGTGGTCGGAGGCGTCGTCAGCGAGGTGTAGCTGTAGCGCAGCCAGTCGCTGTCGTGCTCGGAATTGACGTCCAGGCCCATCGAGTACGCGGGCTCGTCGGCCTTGACGTATTCCCCGCCGCCATCGGGCTTGAGCAACCGCAGGCGTTCGAGGCCGCCGGAGCGCTCGGCGATCGCGGTGAAGCCATCGAACAGCTCGTAACCGTCGATGAAGACGTCGTCGCGGTGCGGCACCCAGTCACTCCATAGCGCGCGCGAGGTCGCATCCGAGGGTGCGGTCATCAACTTGAAGTTCTTCGCGCCGTCCGCGTTGGTGCGGATCACCCAGCGGTCGCCGAGATGTTCGGCCTGGTATTCGACGTCGCGCTCGCGCGGCGCGAGCACGGTGAACTCGCGCGGGTCGCTGGCCGGCGCGCAGCGCATCTCGCTGGAGACGGTGCTCTCGACGCCGATGCAGATGTAGCGGTCGTCGCGGCTGCGATCGATACCCATGTAGAAGCTGTCGTCCGTCTCCTCGTACACCAGCACGTCGCTCGCCGCCGGCGTGCCGAGCACGTGCTTTTTCACCCGCACGGTCAGCAGTGTCTCGGGATCGTTCTCGACGTAGAACAGCGTCCGGTTGTCGTCGGCCCAGACCAGGTTCGACGACACGCCGGTGATGGCGTCGGCATAGGTCTCGCCGGTCTGGAGGTTGCGCAAGCGGACCGTGTACTGGCGGCGGCCGACGGCGTCCTCGGCCCATGCCAGCAAGCGGTTGTCCTGGCTGACCTGGAAGTCGCCGACGCTGAAGTAGTCCTTGCCCTTCGCCATCTGGTTGACGTCGAGCAGCACCTGCTCCGGCGCGCCCATGTCGCCCCGGCGGCGCGCGTGGATCGGGTAGTCCTGCCCGGTCTCGAAACGCGTGTAGTACCAGAAGCCTCGCTCGCGGTACGGGACCGAACTGTCGTCCTGCTTGATGCGGCCGATGATCTCGTCGTAGAGCTTCTCCTGCAGCGGCTTCAGCGGCGCCAGCAGCGCGTCGGCATAGGCGTTCTCGGCCTTCAGGTAGGCCAGCATTTCCGGGTTCTTGCGGCGGTCGTCGCGCAGCCAGTAGTACTCGTCGCTGCGTGCCGCCCCAAACGGCGCTTTTACTTCGTGCGCGTGTCGGGCGACATCGGGCGGCGCGGGCACGTCGGCGGCTTGGGTATGGGTCGTCATCAGCCAGCGAGCAGGTGGATGGGTTTCATGGATGGGGCCCGGTGACGGGACGCAACGAGATCAACACGGGAGCGACAGCAGACAACGGCTATTCGCCCAATTCCTTCCACAGGAACCGGTAGGTCAGCGCCCACATGTGCGCCGCCTGCTTGTTGGTCGCACCGGCGCCATGCCCGCCTTCGGTGTTCTCGTAATAGCGCGCGTCCTTGCCGGCGGCGAGCATCTTCGCGGCCATCTTGCGGGCGTGGCCGGGATGCACGCGGTCGTCGCGGGTGGTGGTCCAGAGGAAGGTCGGCGGAGTGTCGCGATTCGGGTCGAACAGGTGGTACGGCGAGAAGCTGCGGATGTAGTCCCAGTCGGCGCTGTCGGGATCGCCGTATTCGGCCATCCACGAGGCGCCGGCGAGCAGGTGGCTGTAGCGCTTCATGTCGAGCAGCGGTACCTGCACCACGACCGCACCGAACAGCTGCGGATACTGGGTGAGCATGTTGCCGACCAGCAGGCCGCCGTTGCTGCCGCCCATGATGCCGAGGTGCTGCCGTGACGTGATCCTCCTCGCGACCAGATCCTGCGCGACCGCGGCGAAGTCCTCGTAGGCCTTGTGCCGGTTCTGCTTCAGCGCCGCCTGGTGCCAGCGCGGGCCGTACTCGCCGCCGCCGCGGATATTGGCGACTGCGTAGACGCCGCCGGACTCCAGCCAGCCCTTGCCGACGGTGCCCGAGTACGCCGGCGTCAGCGAAACCTCGAAACCGCCGTAGCCATACAGCAGCGTCGGCGCGCTGCCATCGAAGGCAATGTCCTTCGGCCGCACCAGGAAGTACGGCACCTTGGTTGCATCCTTCGAGATGGCAAAGTGCTGCTCGATCACTTCCTTCGAGGCGTCGAAGAATGCCGGCATCGTCTTCAGCACTTCGGGCTCGTGGCCGACCTCGGCCAGCGCGAGCGTGTTCGGCGTCAAATAGTCGGTCGCGGTCAGCCACACCGCATCGCTGGTGTCGGCGTCGACCGCGCGCACGCCGAGGGTGCCGAACGTGGGCGCGCCGACGAATGCGCTGCCTTTCCAGCCATCCGCCGCCGGCGTCAGCACCGACAGCGTGTTCCTGACGTTGTCGAGGACGTTGAGGACCAGATGGTGCCGGGTCCAGGCAAAGTTTTCGAGCGAGGTGGTATCGCTGGGCGCGAACAGCACCTCGAACTCTCGCTTGCCGGCCATGAAGGCGTCGAGCTTCGTCGCCAGCAGCGCGCCGGCGGCGTAGGTCTTGCCGCCGACCGTCCACGGATCGCGCAGCTGCAGCATCAGCCACTGGTCGTGCACCGACTTGTTGGCCGAGTTGGGCGCATCGACCTTCGCCAGCGTGCCATCGGCGTGGCGCAGGTACAGCTCGTCGTTGTAGAAGGCGAGCGTGCGGCTGACGAAATCGCGCTCGAAGCCGGGCGTCGTATCGTGGGTGGCGGCGATGTACAGGTCGTCCGGCTTGCCTTCGTACACCAGCTCCGCCGCCGTCAGCGGCGTGCCGCGCTGCCATTGCTTGACGATCTGCGGATAGCCGGACGACGTCATCGAGCCGGGACCGAAGTCGGTGTAGACGTAGACGTGGTCGCGGTCGATCCAGCCGAGGCCGCCCTTGGCTTCCGGCCTGAAGAACCCGTCCTTGATCCATTGCTTCGTGGTCAGGTCGAACTCGCGGGTGACGTCGGCATCGGCGCCACCACGCGACAGCGCGACCAAACAGCGCTCGTAGTCGGGTTTCAAGCAGTCGGCGCCGTGCCAGACCCAGTTCTCGCCCTCGCCCTGGTTCAGCGCGTCGAGGTCGATCACCGTTTCCCACTGCGGCTGCGGCTTGCGGTATTCGGCCAGCGTGGTGCGGCGCCACAGGCCGCGCTCGTGCTGCGCGTCCTTCCAGAAGTTGTAGTAGTGCTCGCCGATCTTCTCGACCTCGGGAATCTTCGCGTCCGAATCCAGGATCGCGCGGATGTCGTTCTCGAGCTGCGTGAATCCGGGCGTGCCGGCGAGCTCGGCGTCGGTCCTGGCGTTGTGCTGCCGCACCCAGTCCAGCGGCTTGTCGCCGGTGACGTCCTCCAGCCAGGCGTAGGGATCGGCGGCGGTCGCGGGCATGGTGTCCTCGGTCTTGGTGTCCGCGGCGAAGGCAACATTGCCGACGGCAACTGCGGCGCGAGACCGGTCGCAAAGATGAGAATGTAGCGGGCGTGCGACAGCTGCGGCATGCGGGCTCGGTCGGGTTGCGGAATCGGAAGCCGGCAACGCTAGCACAGCTCCCGGCGCCGGCAGGTCGCGCGACCCGCTCACGCCGCGTGCGCAATCCGCCCGCCTGCTGGCGGCGCCGGACGCCGTCGTGCCTGCGCGGCGCGGCTGCGACGTCGGCGCGCAATCGTTGCCGTCGCACGCACCTGCGGCAGCCGCGGCAGGCGGAAACGGTGCAGCGCCCACCAGCTCGCCAGCGGCATGCCGAGCAGCCACAGCGGTCCTGCGCCCAGCCAGTAGCCATGGCCGCGCGCGGCTGGCAGGGCCAGCACCAGCAACAGGCCGATCAGGACGATCCGGCGCAGCACGTGCTCCAGGCGCGGGTCGGGCGTGGTGGTGGCGTCTCGATGCAATGCGTGCATGGAAGTCTCCTCGGCGGATGGGCGATCATGCTGGCCGGGCGCCATCTCAACGGCTGCGACCGTGCCGGTCGCCCCCTTGACGCGGCCTTCGCCCACGACTGGGCCACCCTGCCCGCCATGCCCTGGAGTCCCCGCGTGTCCCGATCCCGTTTTCGCCTGCTGCTGTCCGCCATCGCCCTCACCGCGCTTGCGGCCTGCGCCACGTCGCCGCGGACCGGCGACAGCGGACAACCTGCGCTCGACCTGCAACGGCTGATGGGCACGTGGTACGTGATCGCGCACGTGCCCTACTTCACCGAGCGCGGCCACGTCGCCAGCCACGACGAATACACGCTGCGCGCGGACGGCAAGGTTGTGGTGCGCTACCTCTACCGGACCGGTTTCCAGCAGCCATGGAAGCAGCTGGAGGCCGTGGCCACGGTCGTGCCCGGCAGCGGCAACCGCGACTGGCGGTTGCGGTTCTTCCGCGTGGTCCCGGCGACGCAGCGCATCCTCGAGGTGGCGCCGGATGGTTCGTGGGCGCTGGTTGCGACGCCGGACCGCGATCTTGCGTGGGTGTTCGCACGCACGCCGGTGATGGACGACCGGCCCTATCAGGAACTGCTGCGCAGACTGCGCGGCCACGGCGTCAACAGCGACAAGGTCTGGCGGGTGCCGCAGCTGCCGGAACAGGTCGGCGAGCTCGGCTTCGAGCGGCCCAACGATCCCTGATGGCGTTTCAGTAGCCGGCGGCGTCGAGCGCCTTTTCGGCCTCGGCGCGGCCGATCTCGATCAGTTCCCGCGCCCGCCAGAATTCGTAGAACAGGCAGGCGTCGCGCGGGATGCGGATCACCAGCTCCGGCGGATCCAGCGCCAGGTGCACGCGCGCGATCTGCGCCTGCATGGTGTCGAGCGCGCGCGCCATCAGTTCGGTCAGGCCGATCCCTTCGCCGTTGTTGTCGGACGTATTGGCGCCGAGCTTGCGTTCGACCCAGTCGCCGAAGCGCTCGCCGAGCGATTCTTGCTCCGTGGTGGCGACGCCCGGTTCGGCCAGTTCGCCGGGCGGACGCTGCGGCCAGCCGTGCATGTCGACCGCGATCAGGCGGTGCGCATCGGACAGCCGCGTCGCGGCGATCGGCAGCGGCGCCAGCAGGCCGCCGTCGACCAGTTCGCGGCCGTGCACGGTGTGTGGCGTGAACAGGCCCGGGATCGCGAACGAGGCACGGATCGCGTCCCACAGCGGGCCGCGCCGCATCCACACCTCGCGCTGGCGCTGCAGGTCGACCGCGACCGCGGTGAACTGGATCGGCAGCGATTCGATATCGGGATCGCCGACCATCTCGCGCATCGCGTGCACCAGGCGCGCGCCGCCGAACAGCCCGGCCTGGCCGATCACCGGGTCGAGCAGGCGCAGGAAATGCCGGCGCTGCATCCGCACCAGCTGTTCGCGGAACTCGGCGAGCTTGCCGGCCACATAGATGCCGCCGACCAGCGCACCGCTGGAGGAGCCGGCCACGGTGATGATGTTCAGACCGCGCGCCTCCAGCGCCTCGATCACGCCGATCTGCGCGAAGCCACGCGCACCGCCGGCGCCGAGCACCAGCGCGACCTTCTCGCCTTGGCGGATCTTCGGTGCGTCGGCCGCAGCCATCATCGGTCGTAGTGGCTCAACGCCAGCGCCAGCAGCGAGCGCGCCTGTTCGCGCAGCGACGGCGGCTCGAGGATCTCGGCGTCGCTGCCGTAATGCAGCACGTCCATCAGCAGCTCGCGCGAGGAGCTGTACGGCACCTTCAGTTCGTAGCGGCCATCGGCCCGGAAGCGTCCCTGCTGCTGCGAATGCCAGTGCTCATCGGCGACCCAGCGCGCGGACTTGGCGCTGAATACGATCGTCGCCCAGCCCTTCGGCGGCCCGGAGAAGATGCCGTAGCTGCCGGACAGGTGCTGGTCGAGTTGCGCCTCGTCGATGTCGCGCGCCTGCGCGTCGAGCATCCGCGCGCCGCTGATGCGGTCGACCGAGAAGCTGCGCAGTGCCTCGCGGTCGTGGTCCCAGGCGTCGAGGTACCAGTTGTCGCGGTAATGGGTGATGCGCTGCGGCGACACCGTGCGCCGGGTGCGCTCGTCGGTCGAGCGCGCGCGATAGTCGAAGGCCAGCTGCTTGCGTTCCAGCACCGCCGAACACACGCTGCGGAAGGCGTGCTCGTCCATGCGCCGGGTGCGGTGCGGGATCACGCGCACCCGCTCGACCGGCCAGCGCTTGCCGGTGGAGTGCTCGTCGAGCAGTTTCTCGATGCGCTGCTGCAGCGGCGCCAGCGCACTCGACAGCATGCCGCCGCCGCTGCGCGAGAGCAGCTGCTGGGTCGCCAGCAGCGCGTGCAACTCCTCCGAGTTCAGCCACAGTCCCGGCAACTCGAAACGGCCGCCTTCGCTGGCGTCGTAACGAAACCCGGCCTCGCCGTCACCGACCACCGGTGCCATCAGCGCGTCGCGCAGGAAGGCGAGATCGCGGTATACGGTGGCGCGCGAGCAGCCCAGTTCCTCCTGCAGGCGCGGCACCGTCACCGGGTAACGCGCGGCCTTGAGGGTGCGGTGCAGGGCGAGGATGCGTTCATAACGTTCCATGCCACGATTATGGCGCGCGCTGGCCGGTTTCGCCGCGGTGGCCGCGTTTGCCCCAGCAACCATCCTTCCGCCGGAGCCGTGCATGACCCGCCCTCGTCCGTCCACGCAACTGCTGGTTGCCTCCGCGCTGCTCGCCCTGGCCGCCTGCAAGCCCGCCACTTCACCATCGGACACCGCGGCAAGCCCGGCGCCTGCGCCAGTGTCGGCACCGGCATCGGCACCGTCCGCGATCGCCAGGGCTGCAGCCAGCCTGAAGCCGCCGGTGAGCCCGAAGGACGCGGTCAAGGCCTCGATCGACAAGTTCCTCGGCGTGCGCAGCTACCACGCCACCATGCACATGGACGGCGGCCCGCGCGGCGCCATGACCAACGAGATCGACTTCGTCGCCCCGGACCGCTACCGGATGACGCTGGAAGGGCTCGGCACGCAGACCATCATCGGCGACACCATGTTCATGAGCGTACAGGGCCGCAGCATGAAGGTGCCGATGCCGGCGGGCACGCTCAGCCGCTGGCGCGATCCGGCGAAACTGGCCGAGAACGAAGCCGGCATGACGGTCCAGGCGCAGGGCACGGACAGCGTCGATGGCACGCCCGCGCACAAGTACCTGGTGCACCACAGCCAGCCGCAGCCGACCGACGTGACGCTGTGGGTCGGCAACGACGACCTGCCGCTGCAGATGCAGGTGCGCAGCGACATGCAGGGCAAGGCAGTGGCGACCACGATCCGCTATTCGCGCTTCAACGATCCGACGCTGCGGGTCGATCCGCCGCAGTAAGGCACTCCGCGAGTGGATTTCAAAGCGCGCTGCGGCGCGTTTGGAAACCGCAGGGTGCGAGTGTGCTCGCGGCGCGGCACAATGCCTGCATGCGCGAGCCCAAGCTCAACACCTCGCCGTCGCCCGGCGACGAGGTCAAGACCACCACCTGCTACATGTGCGCCTGCCGCTGCGGCATCAAGGTGTGGCTGGCGGACGGCAGGATCCGCTACATCCAGGGCAACCCGGAACATCCGGTCAATCGCGGCGTGCTGTGCGCGAAGGGTGCGGCCGGGATCATGCAGCACTACTCGCCGGCGCGGCTCAATAAACCGCTCCTGCGCGTGGGCGAGCGCGGCAGCGGCGAGTTCAGGGAAATCGAGTGGGACGAGGCGCTGCAGCTCGCGACCGACTGGCTGGCGCCGATCCGCGCGCGCAATCCGGACGAGCTCGCGTTCTTCACCGGCCGCGACCAGTCGCAGGCACTGACCGGCTGGTGGGCGCAGCAGTTCGGCACCATCAACTACGCCGCGCACGGCGGTTTCTGCTCGGTCAACATGGCCGCGGGCGGGCTGTACACGCTCGGCGGCAGTTTCTGGGAATTCGGCGAGCCGGACTGGGAGCACACGCAGTACTTCATGCTGTGGGGCGTGGCCGAGGATCACGACTCCAACCCGATCAAGCTCGGCCTGGGCAAGCTCAAGGCGCGCGGCGCCAAGATCGTCGCGGTCAATCCGGTGCGCAGTGGATACGGCGCGATTGCGGATGAGTGGATCGGTATCCGTCCCGGCAGTGATGGGTTGTTTGCGTTCGCGCTGATCCACGAGCTGCTGCGGATGGACCGCATCGACCTCGATTACCTGGTGCGCTATGCCAACGCGCACTGGCTGGTGGTGCGCAATCCGGGTGGTGCCGACGATGGGCTGTTTGCGCGTGACAGCCACGGCAACCCGCTGTGCTGGAATCGCGACACGAATGCGGCGGTCGATGCGAATGCGATCGACGTGTTGCCCGCCGTGGTCGGCGAATTCACGCTCGACGATGGCTGCCGGGCCGTGCCAGTGTTCCAGTTGCTGGCCGAGCGCTATCTTGATCCGCAGTACTCGCCGGATAGCGTCAGCGAGCGCTGCGGCATTCCCGCGGAAACGATCCGCCGCATCGCGCGCGAACTGGCCGCGGCCGCGTTCGACAGCAAGTTGTCGCTGCCAATCGCGTGGACCGACGCTTGGGGCCGCGAACACGCCGAGATGGTCGGCCGGCCGGTGGCGATGCACGCGATGCGCGGCATCAGCGCGCACAGCAACGGCTTCCATACCTGCCGCGCGCTGCACCTGCTGCAACTGCTGCTCGGTGCGATCGACACGCCCGGATCGTTCCGCTACCAGCCGCCGTATCCGAAGCCGGTCCCGCCGGGCAACCGTCCCGGCAGGACGCGCAAGGACAACGGCGCGCTCGATGCCGCACCGCTCGGCTTCGTGCACGGCCCGGAGGATCTGCTGGTGGATGCGGACGGCAATCCGCGCCGCATCGACCATGCGTTCTCCTGGGCCTATCCGCTGGCCGCGCACGGCATGCTGCATACGGTGATCCGCAATGCGCACGCCGGCGATCCCTACCGCATCGACACGCTGCTGATGTTCATGGCCAACATGAGCTGGAACTCGGCGATGAATACCCGCGAGACCATGCACTGGCTCACCGACAAGGACGCCGGCGGCGAGTACCGGATCCCGCGCATCATCTACTCCGATGCCTACGCCTCGGAGATGGTCGCCTACGCCGACCTGGTGCTGCCGGATACGACCTACCTCGAACGCTTCGACGCGATCTCGCTGCTCGATCGACCGATCTCCGACGCCGACGGCGCCGCCGATGCGATACGCCATCCGGTGCTGGATTCGACGACACAAGCGGAAGGGCGCGACGTGCGCGGCTTCCAGTCGGTATTGCTCGACCTGGGCGCACGTCTCGGCCTGCCCGGCATGGTCCACGCCGATGGTTCGCCTGCCTATCGCGATTACGCCGACTACATCGTCCGCCACGAACGCGCGCCCGGCATCGGCCTGCTCGCCGGCTGGCGCGGTGCGGACGGATCGCAGCACGGCAAGGGCGCGCCGAATCCGCAACAGCTCGATGCCTACATTGCCAACGGCGGTTTCTGGCGCGAGGAACTCCCCGAGCACGCACGCTATTACAAGATGGCCAATCGCGGCTATCTGCAATGGGCGCAGCGCTTCGGCTTCGTCGCCAATGCCGAGCCGATCGTGCTGCAGCTGTATTCGGAAACGCTGCAGAGGTTCCGGCTCGCCGCACAGGGACATGGCCCCGTGCAACCGCCAGCGCAGCACCGCGAACGCGTCGCCACCTACTTCGACCCACTGCCGCTGTGGTACGAGCCGTTCGAGCACGACCAGACCAGTCGCGAGACTTTTCCGCTCAATGCGGTGACGCAGCGGCCGATGTTCATGTACCACGCCTGGGGTTCGCAGAACGCCTGGCTGCGGCAGATCGCCACCCGCAACTGGCTGTATCTGCATCCACAGACCGGCGCGAAGCACGGCATCGGTGACGAGGACTGGATCGAAGTCGCCTCGCACCACGGCACCATCACCGTGCAGGCGAAGTTCGCGGCGAACGTGCAGCCGGATACGGTGTGGAGCTGGAACGCGATCGGCAAGCGCAAGCGCGCTTGGCGACTCGCCAAGGACGCGCCGGAATCGAACCAGGGTTTCCTGTTGAACCACCTGATTTCCGACATCACGCCGAAGGGCGATTACGCCAATGCCGATCCGGTCACAGGGCAGGCGGCGTGGTTCGACCTGCGCGTGAACATCCATAAAGCGCAAGCCGCCACGATGAGCGAACCGCAGTTCGCGCCGCTCGATTACGCCGAAGCCGACGAGCGCCCGCTGCGTTACGGTGCCGAATTGCGCCGCAGGGAACACGGCTGATGGGGCCGGACCTGTGGCTGACCCTGGCGATCCTGGGCGGGGCGGTTTACCTGTTCGTCACCGAGAAGCTGCCGGTCGACGTGGTCGCGATGCTGGTGCTGGCGAGCCTGCTGGTACTGGGTCTGGTGACGCCGGGCGAGGCGTTGTCTGGATTTTCCAGCCAGGCCACGATCACGGTCGCGGCGATGTTCGTGCTCAGCGCCGGCCTGCAGCGCAGCGGCGCACTACAGGGCTTGGGCGAAGCGCTGGGGCGGATCCGCTGGAGTTGGCTGTTCGCGCTGGTGATGATGGTGATGATCGCCTTCATCTCCGCCTTCGTCAACAACACCGCCGCGGTCGCGGTGTTCCTGCCGCTGGTAATCACCGCCGCCATCGCGCAGCGCAAAGCGCCATCGAAATTCCTGATCCCGCTGTCGTTTGCCGCGCAGTTCGGCGGCGTGTGCACCCTGATCGGCACCTCGACCAACCTGCTGGTCAATGCGCTGGCGGTGCAGTCCGGCCGCGAAGGTTTCGGTCTGTTCGAGTTCGCGCCGCTGGGGATCGTGTTCGTCGCCGTCGGCATCGTCTACCTGATGCTGGCGCGCCGCTTCCTGCTGCCCGATCTGGGTTTGCCGGAGACCGTGCGCGAAGGCCACGGCGGCCGCTATCTGGTCGAACTGCTGGTGCCCGAAAACTCGTCCGCAATTGGTCGCCGCAGCAACGCAGTACTGCCGACGGACACGAGCGACGTCACGATCCTTGAGGTCGTGCGCGAGGGCCGTATGTTGCCGTCGCCACACGGCGAGGCGCTGCAGGCCGGCGACCGTCTGCTGCTGCGCGGCGACTGGACCCAGATCGTCGCCGCGTGCAAGCAACGCGGACTGGCGTTCGACCGCATCGCGCCCGATCTGGACGGCAACATCGAGGACGAGCGCCTGTATGCCGAGGTGATGGTGGCACCTGGCTCGCACCTGGAGGGGCACAGCCTGGCGGGCCTGCGCTTCGGCCACGTCTATCGGGTGCGCGTGCGCGGGCTGCAGCGGCAGCGCGCACCGCTGCGCCAACGCATGGACCAGGTGCCGCTGGCGGTGGGCGACATCCTGCTGGTGGATGCGTCCGCAGCCGCCATTGCCACGCTGCGTTCCGAGCCCGGGCTGATCGTGCTCGGCGCGCGTGCACAGCAGCGCGTCGACCGGCGCCGGGCCTGGGTGTCGACGCTGGTGCTGGTCGCGGTGATCGGCGCGGCGGCCGCCGGCTGGATGCCGATCGTGGCCGCCACCTTGCTCGGCTGCATCGCCCTGGTCGTGCTGCGCTGCCTGGATACCGACGAGGCCTATGCGGCGGTCGACTGGCGCGTGGTCATGTTGCTGGCCGGCGTGCTGCCGATCGGCATCGCGCTGGAGCACTCAGGCGGCGCCGACTGGCTGGCGCTCAACGCGATCGGCCTGGTCGGCCAGTACGGATCGGTAGCGACCCTGGCGGTGATCTACCTGCTGACCGCGGTGTTGACCGAACTGATGAGCAACAACGCGGCAGCGGTGCTGGTGGTGCCGATCGCCTTGGCCACGGCCGAATCGCAGGGGGTGGATGCCAAGCCGTTCCTGGTGGCGGTGACGTTCGCCGCCTCGACCAGTTTCTCGACGCCGGTCGGCTATCAGACCAATGCCATGGTGCATGCTGCCGGCGGCTACCGCTTCGCCGACTTCCCCAGGATCGGGCTGCCGCTCAACCTCATTTTCTGGATCATGGCGACCCTGCTGATCCCGCGCTATTTTCCGTTCTGAGCCCGTGCACCAGCCATGACCTCACTGCCACCGCCATCGAAGGTCAAGCTCGGCCTGGTCATCGACCTGGACACCTGCGTCGGCTGCCACGCCTGCGCGGTCGCCTGCAAGGAATGGAACGCCGGTGGCATCGCCGGGCCCCTGACCGACACCCAGCCGTATGGCAAGGAGCCGAGCGGCGTCTGGTTCAACCGCGTGCACAGCTACGAGCTGGAAGCGACCGGCGCCTGCGGGTCGGGCGCGACGCGACAGGCCGCGCAGCCGGCGCAGACGCTGCATTTCCCGCGCTCGTGCCTGCATTGCGAAACCCCGGCCTGCGTGACCGTGTGCCCGACCGGCGCCAGCTACAAGCGCGGTGAGGACGGCATCGTGCTGGTCGACGAGGACAAGTGCATCGGCTGCGGCCTGTGCGCCTGGGCCTGCCCGTACGGTGCGCGCGAGATGTCGCCGGTCGAAGGCGTGATGCAGAAATGCACGCTGTGCGTGGACCGCATCTACAACCAGAACCTGCCCGAAGCCGAGCGCGAACCGGCTTGCGTGCAGGTGTGTCCGACCAAGGCCCGGCACTTCGGCGATCTCGGCGATCCGGAGTCGAAGGTGTCGAAGCTGGTCGCCGAACGCGGCGGCGTCGCGCTGATGCCGGAACTCGGCTACGCGCCGGTCAACCGCTACCTGCCGCCACGGCCGCGACGCGCGGGCGAGGACGCAACCGTCGAAACGCCGCTGGCCGATACGACGACGCCCAGCCGCTGGCTCCACCGCATCCTGAAACGCTGAGGAACCACGCATGGACAACGACGCAACGCTGCTGGTCACCACCACCGACGGCTTCGAAGGCCGCCGCATCGTCGCCTACAAGGGCCTGGTCGGCGGTGACGCGATCCTCGGTGCCAACCTGTTCCGCGACTTCTTCGCCGGCATCCGCGACGTGCTCGGCGGCCGCTCGGGCAGTTACGAGAAGGTGCTGCGCAAGGCCAAGAACGAGGCCGTCAACGACATGCTGGAACAGGCGCGCGAGCTCGGCGCCAATGCCGTGGTCGGCGTCGACCTCGACTACGAGACCATCCAGATCCAGGACGGCGGCAGCATGCTGATGGTGTCCGCATCGGGCACCGCGGTCGTGGTCGAGTAACGCGGCGCATGCATCCGGCGCTGTCGGTCATCTTCTTCACCACGCTGTCGGGTGCGGGTTATGGCCTGCTCGCCTGGACCGCGCTTGCAGCGTTGCTGGGACAGCCGTCGCGACCGCTGCTGGTCTCGCTGCTGCTGGCATTGGTGCTGGTCACGATCGGCCTGCTCAGCTCGATGGCGCACCTCGGCAAGCCGCGGCGTGCATGGCGGGCATTCTCGCAATGGCGCACGTCATGGCTGTCGCGCGAGGGCGTGGCCTCGCTGCTCACCTACGTGCCGGCGCTGCTGCTGTTCCTGGCGTTGTTGCCGGGCATGCTGTTTGGCGATGCCAACGGTGCGCCGGCGTCGCTCAATAGCTTCGGTCTGCTGTCCGCGCTGGCACTGGTCCTGTGCGCGCTGGCGACGGTGGCTTGCACGGCGATGATCTACGCCTCGCTGAAACCGATCCCGGCATGGCGCCACCGGCTGGTGGTGCCGGTGTACCTGCTGTTCGCGCTGTTTTGTGGCGGACTACTGTCCGCGGCGATCCTGGCCTGGCACGGCGTGGCGACCAGCAACATGGCAGGAGTGACCGCGATCGTTGCCGCCACCGCGTTGGCGGCATGCAAGCTGCTGTACTGGCGCGACATCGATGCAATGCCACTGCCGGCAACGCGCGGTGACGCGGTTGGCCTGCCCGCACGCAAGGTGACGGTGTTCGAGCGTCCGCACACGGAAGCCAACTACCTGACCCGCGAGATGGCGTTCGTGGTCGCGCGCAAGCATTCACGGCGCCTGCGCTGGCTAGCCGCGCTGCTGTTCGCGCTGGTGCCGATCCTGTCCATGCTGCCGGTGTGGCTGTTCGTGCACCTCGACGTCGCGCCGTGGTTCTGCGTGGCGGCGCTGTCGGCATTGGCCGGCGCGTTCGTCGAACGCTGGCTGTTCTTCGCCGAGGCGAAGC
Source organism: Luteimonas sp. (assembly GCA_039919355.1). Taxonomy (GTDB): domain Bacteria; phylum Pseudomonadota; class Gammaproteobacteria; order Xanthomonadales; family Xanthomonadaceae; genus Cognatiluteimonas. Next base: position 15,824 of record JBDSFV010000127.1, read on the forward strand.
ACTTGGTAACGCTGTACTACTGAACCGTCGGGTGGTGCGCTCCCCGGGTATCGCTTCGCTCAACCCAGGCTACGGCGCAGCCGCGATTTCCTTGCTACAGGTGCGCGTCGATCAGATCGCGCGCGCCTTGCGCGAGCAGTTTTTCCGCGACTTCGAGGCCGAGCCCTTCCGGCATGTCGCCGCGGCCCGGCGCGTGCGCACGCACGAGGTGGCCGTCGCGCGCATCGCCCACCAGCCCGGCGAGATACAGGTGCTGGCCATCGAGGTGCGCATACGCCGCCACCGGCACGTGGCAGCTGCCGTGCAGCGCGCGGTTCATTGCGCGCTCGGCCTCGACGCAGGTGCGGGTGGGCGCATCGTCGAGCGCGGCGCACAACGCCTGCGTCGCCATGTCGTCGTCGCGGCACTCGATCGCGATCGCGCCCTGTGCCGGTGCCGGCAGCCAGTCCGGCGCATCCAGCCGCGCGCGGATGCGGGTATCGAAGCCAAGCCGCTGCAAGCCTGCGCAGGCCAGCACGATGGCGTCGTACTCACCGGCATCGAGCTTCGCCAGCCGGGTGTTGACGTTGCCGCGCAGGTCGAGCAACGCGAGGTCGGGCCGGCGTGCACGCAGCTGCGCCTGTCGCCGCAACGACGAGGTACCGACGCGTGCGCCCTGCGGTAGCGCGACAATGCCGTCGAAACGATTGCTGACGAAGGCGTCGGCATGGTCGGCACGGGCGAGGATCGCCGCTAGCGCGAAGCCCGGCTCCAGTGCCATCGGCACGTCCTTGAGCGAATGCACGGCGCAGTCGGCGTCGCCGCGCTGCATCGCCAGCTCAAGCTCCTTGAGGAACAGGCCCTTGCCGCCGATCGCGGCCAGCGAACGATCCAGCACTTCGTCGCCGCGGGTACTCATCGGCACCAGTTCGACCGTGAGTCCCGGGTGCGCCGCGCGCAGCTTTGCTGCGACGTGCTCGCTCTGCCACAGCGCGAGCGGGCTCTTGCGGGTGGCGATGCGTAGTCGGTCCATGCGGTATTATCGGCCAAACCCGTGTGGTCATCCCGAACGTAGTGAGGGATCTGCTTGATGGGTGCCGGTGCTGCGCAGGAAAAGCAGATTCCTCGCTACGCTCGGAATGACAGCAATTACAGGTGCTTCACCATCTCGCGCAGGTGCGACACGCAGCGACGGCTGACTTCCAGCGGCTGCTTGCCGTGGCGCAGCACCGCCTGCAGGTGGCCGTCGGCGGCGCGCTTGAGTTCGACGATCTCGTGCCGCGCCACCAGGCAGTTGCGGTGGATGCGCACGAAGCGCTCGCCGAATTCCTCTTCCAGCGATTTCAGCGATTCCTCGATCAGGTCCTCGCCGCGGGCATGGTGGACGACGACGTACTTCTCCTCGGCCTGCAGGTAGTGCACGTCCTCGATCGGGATCAGGCGCAGGCTGCCGCGCATGCGCGCGCACAGGTGGGTGCGGCGCTGTCCCGGCGGCGCCGCCGCAGCCTGGTCGCGACCGGCGGCGAAGGTGCGGACGCGGTCGAGAGCGGCGGCGAGGCGTTCCGGGCGCACCGGCTTGACCAGGTAGTCGATCGCGGCGGCGTCGAAGGCCGACAGCGCATGTGCGTCGAACGCGGTGCAGAACACCACCGCCGGCCGCGGCTCGAACGCAGCGAGGTGGCGCGCGGTCTCGAGGCCGTCGATCCCGGGCATGGCGATGTCGAGCAGCACCAGGTCCGGCAGCTGCTCGGCGCACGCGTGCAGCGCGGCATGACCGTCGCCGGCCTCGGCGACCACCGAAATCCCGGGCTGCTCGGCCAGCAACTCGCGCAGGCGGGTGCGCGCCAGCGGCTCGTCGTCGACGATGACCACCTTCATGAGACTGCGACTTTCATGTGGCTGCCGTCTTCATCGTGCTGGCGCCTCCCCGGCGATGGGCACAGCGAGTTCGCAACGATAGTAGCCCTCCTTCCAGTCGGCCGTCATGCGCGCACGCGGACCGAACGCGTAGGCGAGGCGATGGCCGATGCTGCGCTGCGCGTGCTGGGTGCCGCCACGGTCGCGTTCGCCGCCCGGCGGCGGCGACGGATTGCGCACCACGATGCGCAGCAGGTCGCCGTCGGCCTCCAGGCCGATCTCCACGCAGCCGCCTTGCGGCAACCGCGACACCCCATGCAGCACCGCGTTCTCGACCAGCGGCTGCAGCACCAGCCGCGGCAACGGCAGTGCCCATGGCAGCGGTTCGGTCCGGCGCCACTCGACCCGCAGTCTGGGGCCGAGCCGCAGCGCCTCGATCGCGAGGTAGCGTTCGGCCAGCTCGACTTCTTCGCCCAGGCTGGAATCGGACTCGCCGGCGCCGAGCGCGGCGCGGAACAGGTCGGACAGGTCCAGCACCGCGCGCTCGGCCACGACCGGATCGCTGCGCACCAGCCCGGCGATGGTGTTCATGCTGTTGAACAGGAAATGCGGCTTGATCCGCGCCTGCAGTGCGTCGGCCTCGGCCCGCGCGCTGGCACGCACCTGCGCCTGCCAGCCGTCGATCACGTACAGGTAACGCAACACCACCGCGGTGATCAGCGCCGCGATCGCCGCACTGCCGAGCGCGAACTGCGCCAGCTGCACCGTAACCGGGACGAGGTCGTAGCCGAGGCTGCGGTCGAGCTGATGCAGCATCGCCGCGCCGAGCAGCGCCACCAGGGCCGCGGCCGCCACCGCCACCAGCGATCCGAGTGCGACCGGAAATCGTGACAGCTGGCGGCGCGAGGCGCACAGCAGCACCGCGATGGTCAGTGCCAGCCACAGCGCGAAACCACTGGCCGAGACGAAGCGTTGCGGGTTCCAGTGGCTGCCACCGTCCGGCGCCAGCGCCAGCACCAGCACCACCAGTTCGGCGACGCCGAACATCATCGCCAGCCGCGGCAGCCGGCACAGGTCGGGCAGCCATGGTTCGCCGGCGCGCGCGTTGTCCATCGATCAGCCCGTCGCCAACCGTCGCCCCAGCCAGTCGCCGAGGTCGCGGATCTCTTCGGCGCAGACTGCGTGCGCGATCGGGTAACGGTGCCAGTCGACCGCGAAACCGAGTTGCCGCAACAACGTCGCACTGTGCTCACCGGCCAGGAACGGCACCACCGGGTCCTGCAGGCCGTGCGCCATGAACAGCGGCTGCGCCGTCGCCTGCGGTGCGAGGAGCTGTGCGGCGCGATCGTGCATCGGCAGGTAGGTCGACAACGCGACCAGCCCGGCCAGCGGCTCGCGGCGGCGCAAGCCGGCGGCCAGGGCGATCGCGCCGCCCTGCGAGAAGCCGGCGAGGATCAGCCGTTGCGCCGGCACGCCGCGCGCGGCCTCGCGCGCGATCAGCGCCTCGACCTGCAAGATCGACTCCTCGACGCCCTGCTCGTCGGCGCGATTGGCGAGGTCGGAGTCGCGGATGTCGT
>JBDSFV010000128.1:0-4545 GCA_039919355.1 Luteimonas sp.
ATCACCGCCAGCGCGACCAGCACGGCGGCGCCGATCAGGCGCTGTTTCATTCCTGAATCCATCGGCGCTCACGGGCAACGGAAGGCGCGCAAATTATACCGCGCCGCGACCAAGCCCCCGCCTGCAATCCTCTTCAACGCGCCGCAGCGCGCCTGTATATCCACATGCCTGGGCCTTTAATCCGAGGCCCGCAGAGATCGCATTGCGGCGGCTACCGTATGGAAGGAACCGAACACCAGCACACGATCGCCCGCCCCGGCCTGCACGCATGCCGCCGCCAGCGCTTCTGGGACTGTGGCGTACTGACCGCCATCAGCCGCAGCCGTGCCGACAAGGCGTTGCGCAAACGCCGTGACCGCAAGACCGCGCGGCCCGGCATCGTCAATGCCGGCCAGGAACCAGCCATCGATGTGCGTGGTCAGCGCCGCGACCACGCCAACCACGTCCTTGTCGCCGAGCGCGGCGAAAACCGCGAACGTCCGCCCGGCCGCGGGCGCCTGCTGCAGCCACGCTGCCAGCTCGCACGCGGCCTGCGGATTGTGGGCGACATCGACCACGACCTCGACGCCATCGCGCTCGAATCGCTGCAGGCGGCCAGCGACCTGCGTCTCGGCGATACCCTGCTGGTAGGACGCTCGCGGCATCGGTTGCCCGAGCGCACGCAACGCGGCGATCGCGGTGGCCGCATTACGCACCTGCGCCGGCGCGGCGAGCTGTGGTAGCGGCAACTCCAGCACGTAGCCCACTTCACGCCAGCGCCAGTGATCGCCATCGACCACTTCGAAGAAGAAATCGCAGTTGGCGCGGATCGCCGAGGCACCGATCGCGTAGGCGTGGCCCAGCACGCTCGACGGCGGATCGTCCTCGCCCAGCACCAGCGGTTTCCACGCGCGCGCGATGCCGGCTTTCTCGAAACCGATCGTTTCACGGTCGTTCCCCAGCCAGTCCTGGTGATCGATATCGACGGTGGTGATCACCGCGACATCGGCATCGATGAGGTTGACCGCGTCCAGCCGCCCGCCGAGACCGACTTCGAGTACAGCCAGATCGAGCTTGCTGCGCTGGAACAGCCACAACGCACACAACGTGCCGTATTCGAAATAGGTCAGCGGCGTGTCGAGCCGCGCCGCCTCGACCGCACCGAAGCCGGCGACGAGATCACCGTCGTCCGTATCGATGCCCGCTATACGCACGCGCTCGTTGTAGGTCAGCAGGTGCGGCGAGGTGTACGCACCGACCCGCCAGCCCGCCGCGCGCGCGATCGCTTCGATGAAGGCAACGGTCGAGCCCTTGCCGTTGGTGCCGCCGATCGTGATGACCTTCTTCGCAGGTCGTTTCAGGCCCATGCGTTGCGCGACTTCGCGCACGCGATCCAGGCCGAGTTCGATCGACTTCGGATGCTGGCGCTCGATCCACGCCAGCCAGTCGGCGAGCGACTTCGATGTCATAGCGCCCGATGCACGGCTTCGCCGAACAACGAGGTGTGGTGTGCGCAATCATTGAGGCGCACCACATCAAGATGCTCGACATCCGGACCTTCGAGCAGGTTGAGCGTGGTAGGCGCCTGTCGGAATGTCCACAGCCGCGCCAACGGCAGCCCGAGGATGCGGCAGAGCAGCACGCGGTTGACCGCGTCGTGGGCGACGACGAACAGCGTGTCGTTGGCACCGAGGCCATCGCAGGCGCGCGCGAGTGCTGGCCAGGCGCGGTCGAGGACATGCTGCAGCGATTCGCCTTGCGGCATCAGCACCTCGTGCGGCATCTCGCGCCAGGCGCGCAGGCGTTCGGGATCGCGCGCACCAATCTCGCCGGCGAGCAGGCCTTCCCATTCGCCATGCGCAATTTCCTTCAGTCCATCGTCGGTGGTTAGCAATGCCGCGCGTTCCTCGCCCAGTGCAAGCTCGGCGGTACGCAATGCGCGCGACAGCGGCGAAGCGACGACGCGGTCGATGCGCACGCCACGCAGGCGCTCGACCAATGCACGCGCCTGCGCTTCGCCCAGCGGCGACAGCGGAATGTCTTCCTGCCCCTGGTAACGGCCTTCGGCATTCCACGCGGTTTCGCCGTGGCGAGCGAGCAGGACCCGCATCACAGCGTCTCCAGCGACAGCACGCCAGGAATGCCGCGCAGTGCGACCAGTTGCGCTTCCGGCGCGGCGCGATCGACGGTGATCGCGGCCAGCGCCTCGCCGTCGCCCTTGGCGCCGAGCGAGAAATTGACGATGTTGATGCCGGCCGCGCCCAGGTGCGACCCAACCAGACCGATGATGCCGGGGCGATCCTCGTTGCGCATCAGCAGCAGGTGCGCCTGGGGATCGAATTCGATTTCCACGCCGTCCAGCCGCACCACGCGCGGGCCGCGGTGCAAGGTCGCCTCGATCTCGCGCGCGTTGCCGCGTTCGTCCTCGATCCGCAGCCTGAGCAGGCGGTCGAAGCCGTCGCCGTCGCCGCCGACGGTCTCGGCCACGGTCAGGCCGCGCGCGACCGCTTCCTGCAACGCATTCACCGGCGTGACCCGACCGGAGGCGCTGCCCAGCAGCGCCGCCACCAGCAGCCGCGTCAGCGGGCGCGAATCGAGTGCTTCGCTGCGACCGGCATAGGTGATGTGCAACCGCGCCGGCGCCGGCAGCAGCCGCGCACTGAGCTTGCCAAGCGCCGTCATCAGCGGCATCCACGGCCCGACCTCGCGCGCGGCCTCGGCAGAGAGCGGCGGCAGGTTGACGCAGCCGGCGACTGCGCCGGTGGCGAAGAAATCGAGCACCTGTCGCGCGAGGATGGTGCTCACAGCCTGTTGCGCCTCGCCGGTGGAGGCGCCGAGGTGCGGCGTCAGCACCAGTTTCGGATGTGCGCGCAGCGGCGAGTCCGCGGGCAGTGGTTCGGTGGCGAAGGTGTCGAGCGCGGCGCCAGCGAGTTGGCCGTTATCCAGCGCGTCAAGCAAGGCGGCCTCGTCGATCAGGCCACCGCGCGCGGCGTTGACCAGGTACGCACCCGGCTTCATCCGTGCCAGCGTGTCAGCATTGAGCAGGTGCGTCGTTTCCTTCGTGCGGGGGATGTGCAGCGTCACCACGTCAGCCCAGGCCAGCAGTTCATCCAGCGATTTCAAGGGCACGCTACCGTGGCCGGCGGCGGAAGGTGGCAGGAAAGGATCGTAGGCGGCGACATCCATGCCCAGTGCGTGCGCCTTGCGCGCAACGGTGCCGCCGATACGGCCCAGGCCGATCACGCCGAGCTTCTTTCCCTCCAGCTCGAAGCCGGTGAGTCCGGCCTTGGGCCATCCGCCGGCCTTCATGCCGGCATCGGCGCGCGGCACATGCCGTGCCAGCGCGAACAGCAGCGACAGCGCGTGCTCGGCGGCGGCGAGCGTGTTGCCGTCGGGCGCGTTCATCACCGCGATACCCCGTGCAGTGGCGGCATCGACGTCGATGGTGTCGACCCCGGCGCCGGCGCGGCCGATCACGCGCAGTGCTCCGGCATGCGCGATCGCCTCCGCGGTGACTGCGGTCGCGGAGCGCACCAGCAACGCATCGACACCGGCGAGCGCCTGCGACAGCGCGGCCGGATCCTTGATCGGGTCGGAAACCTCCACGGTCCAGCCGACGTCGCGGAACAACGCCAGGCCGTCTTCATGGATGCCATCGCAAGCCAGCACTTTCATCGCATGCTCCTGTGGTGGGGGACCACGGACATGCACGCCGCCGGCGGAACGGAACGGGACTGGACGAAGCGAGCGCCACAGCGATTGCGGCGCGAACCACGCTGATCGGGAAACGGGGCCGGCAGGCATGGGAATCCGCGATGCCGGCAGCCTAGCAGAGCGTGGTGGCGGCGCAAACTGGCATCGTCCGTGATCGTGCGACACCATGGCGCTCCCACAATGCCGCGGAGCGACCCATGGACCACCAGGTGAAGGGCGCATTCGACGTCAACCGCACGGCCGAGCCGTCCTGCGACATGGGCGACGGCGCGGTCACCGGACATTTCCGCTTCGACAAGCGCTTCCATGGCGACCTCGACGCCACCAGCGTGGTGCATATGCTCGCGGTCGCAACGGACGTGCCGGGCTCGGCTGGCTACGTCGCGATCGAACGCCTCTCCGGCACGCTGCAAGGCCGTACGGGCAGCTTCTTCATGCAGCACAGCGGCATCATGGATCGCGGAGCGGCGTCGCTATCGTTGATGGTCGTGCCGGACTCGGGCAGCGGTGATCTGAAAGGAATCACCGGCCGGATGGCCATCGACATCACCGACGGCAAGCACTTCTACACCTTCGACTACGCGCTGGATCCGGCCGGCTGAACCTCGGCGCGGCCAGGGCCGGCAGGACCCGGCGCGTATAATTCGCGCCTTCCCAAGTGATGCGACCCCCATGACGCAGACGATGAAGGCGCTGGTGAAGCGCCAGGCCGGCAAGGGCATCTGGATGGAAGAGGTCCCGGTACCCGCACCGGGTCCCAACGAGGTGCTGATCAAGCTGGAGAAGACCGCGATCTGCGGCACCGACCTGCACATCTACCTGTGGGACGAGTGGAGCCAGCGCACGATCAAG
>JBDSFV010000129.1:0-5978 GCA_039919355.1 Luteimonas sp.
CTTGTCGCTCGATCTCGAGCTGCACGATGCGACGATCGACCTCGTCGATTTCCTGTGGCACCGAGTCGATCTCGATACGCAGTCGCGACGATGCCTCGTCGATGAGGTCGATGGCCTTGTCCGGCAACTGGCGGTCGGCAATGTAGCGGTGCGACAACGTGGCCGCGGCGACGATCGCCGGATCGGTGATCTCGACGCCGTGATGCACGGCATACCTTTCCTTGAGCCCGCGCAGGATCGCGATCGTGTCCTCGACACTCGGCTCGCCCACGAACACCTTCTGGAAGCGGCGCTCGAGCGCGGCATCCTTTTCGACGTATTTGCGGTATTCATCGAGCGTGGTCGCGCCGATGCAGTGCAACTCGCCACGGGCGAGCGCCGGCTTGAGCATGTTGCCGGCGTCCATCGAGCCTTCGGCTTTCCCTGCGCCCACCACCGTGTGCAGTTCGTCAATGAACAGGATGATCTGGCCTTCGTTCTTCGACAGGTCGCTGAGTACCGCCTTCAGCCGCTCCTCGAACTCGCCGCGGAACTTCGCACCGGCGATCAATGCACCCATGTCCAGCGACAACACCCGCTTGCCCTTGAGGCCTTCGGGCACCTCGTTGTTGATGATGCGCTGGGCGAGGCCTTCGACGATCGCGGTCTTGCCGACGCCAGGTTCGCCGATCAGCACCGGGTTGTTCTTGGTGCGGCGCTGCAGCACCTGGATGGTGCGGCGGATCTCCTCGTCGCGACCGATCACCGGGTCGAGCTTGCCCGACTCGGCGCGCGCGGTGAGGTCGATGGTGTACTTCTCCAGCGCCTGGCGCTGGTCCTCGGCATTCTCGTCCTTCACGCTTTCGCCTCCGCGCATGGTGTCGATGGCCGTCTCGAGTTTCTGCCTGTTCGCGCCAGCGGCCTTCAGTGCGCGGCCGACATCACCGCTGTCGTCGAGCAGGGCCAGCAGGAACAGTTCGCTGGCGATGAAGGCATCGCCGCGCTGCTGGGCCAGCTTGTCGGTGACATTGAACAGGCGCGAAAGATCGTTGCCGACGCTGACGCTGCCGGCCTGGCCCGATACCTTCGGCAGCTTCTCCAGGCGTTCGCCGAGACGCTCGCGCAGCAGCGGCACGTTGACGCCGGCCTGCGCCAGCAACGGCTTGACGCTGCCGCCGGACTGGTCGAGCAATGCCACCAGCAGGTGCACCGGTTCGATCAGGTTGTGGTCGCGGCCGACGGCCAGTGACTGCGCGTCGCTGAGCGCCTGCTGGAAACGCGAAGTAAGTTTGTCCATGCGCATGGACGGAATCTCCGATGCTGGGCCGGCTGCCAGCGATAGCGTGGAGATGCGGGCGTGAAGCCGGGATGCAAGCCGAGTGAAGCGGACCTCAGCATTTGCCAAGCCAGGCCAGCGTCGCCATGCGCCCGGTGCGCTTGTCGCGACGGTGCGAATAGAAGCGCTGCGGGGCGGAGATGGTGCACAGTCCACCACCGTGGATGCGGGTAATGCCTGAGTCGGCAAGGCGCTGCCTCGCCAGCGCATACAGATCCACCCGCCAATGACGCGGACGCGTCGGCGCGAACGCTGTTTGCGCGCGCGGATCGCGATCGACGAACGCGATGAATACTTCCTCGCCGACTTCGTATGCCTGCGGACCCGCCGCGGGTCCCAGCCAGACGACGAGCTTGTCGGGCGGCGTCTGCATCGCAGCGACCGTGGCTTCCAGCACGCCCGCGCTGAGGCCGCGCCAGCCGGCGTGCGCCGCGCCGACTTCGGAGCCGTCGTCGGCCGCGAACACGGCCGGCAGGCAGTCGGCGGTGAGGATCGCGAGCACGGTGCCCGGCGTGCGCGTGACCGCCGCATCGGCCTGCGGCTCGTCGAACCCGGGCTCGATCGCGACGTCCGCCCCATGCACTTGCCGCAGCCAGCGCGGCGGCGAGGGCAGCGCGAAGCGTGCGACGAGTTGTTCGCGATTGCGTGCCACCGCATCGGCAGCATCGCCGCAGCGCGCGCCGAGGTTGAAATGATCGAAGGGCGCGCCTGACATTCCTGCGCCATGGCGCAGCGTGGTGAAGGCGACCACGCCCGGTGGCGCCGGCCAGTCGGCGCGCAGCGCTTCCGGCGTGCCCGGGATCACCGGCGCGCGACCCCGACGTGCACGGCGGCATCGTCGCGCAGCGCCTTCAGCAGGTGATGCATGTCGTCCGGTACCCGCGCCGTGCAGCGCACCGGCTCGCCGGAAAGCGGATGCGCGAATTCCAGCGTCTCCGCGTGCAAGGCCTGGCGCTTGAAGCCCCGCAAGGCCTGGATCAACCCGGCGCTCGCACCCTTGGGCAGCTTCAGCGGCCCGCCGTAGAGCGGATCGCCGACGATCGGATGCTTCAGGTGCGCCATGTGCACGCGGATCTGGTGGGTGCGGCCGGTCTCGAGCCGGCATTCCAGCGCGGTGTGCGCACGGAAGCGTTCACGCAGCCGGTAGTGGGTGACCGCATCGCGGCCATCGTCGCGCACCGCCATGCGGATGCGGTCGCGCGGATGGCGCTCGATCGCGGCGCTGGCGGTGCCGCCGGAGACCAGCGCGCCGACCACGACCGCGAGGTACTGGCGATGCACGCCGCGCGCCGACAGCTGCGCCACCAGCGCGGTATGCGCCGGCAACGAGCGCGCGACCACCATCACCCCCGAGGTGCCCTTGTCGAGCCGGTGCACGATGCCGGCGCGCGGCAGCGCGGCGAGCGCGGGATCGCGATGCAGCAACGCATTGACCAGGGTACCGGTCGGATTGCCCGCGCCCGGATGCACCACCAGCCCGGCCGGCTTGTCGAGCACGATCACGTGCTCGTCCTCATGCAACACGTGCAGCGCGATGTCCTCGGGCTCGGCCTCGGTCTGCACGTCGAGCACGGCGGTCAGCGACACCGCCTCGCCGCCGCGAACCGGATCGCGCGGGCGCACCGGCCGGCCGTCGAGCAGGACGTCGCCGGACTTGATCCACAAGCTCAGGCGCGAGCGCGAGAATTCCGGGAACAGTTCCGCGAGCACGGCATCGAAACGGCGCCCGGCCGCGGTTTCCGGGACGCAGGCGGTACGGGCTTCGGTGGCGTCGATACGAGGCGGGGACATGCGACGTGGAGCTCCGGCAGGGTTAAGGGAGGCTTCGCCCGGGCTGCTATTATCGGCGCTTCGTGCCCCCGGCGCCCTCGTCCCAGCCCATGACCCCACGCTTCCGCTTCCTGCGCAACATCTCCCTGCGCCCCGTGCTGCTGTTGATCCTGCTGGCCGTGTTCGCCAGTTCCGGTTGTGCCCGCGTCAAGGGCATGTTCAAGGACAAGAATGCCGACGAGGACGTGCCGGTCGAGCAGCTGTACGACAAGGGCCATGCCGCGATGCGCAACAGCAACTGGAGCAACGCGACAACCGTCTACAAGCGCCTGGTCGCACAATATCCGTACGGCCCGTACACCGAGCAGGCGCTGGTGGAAACCGCCTACGCCCAGTTCAAGAAGGGCAGCAACGACGACGCGATCTCCACCATCGACCGCTTCATCCGCACCTACCCGACCCACCGCAACACGGTCTACATGTACTACCTGCGCGGACTGGTCAACTCCAACCGCGACACCATCTTCCTGCAGCGCGTGTGGCGCCTGGATGCCAGCCGCCGCGACCTGGCGACGCCGACGCAGGCCTACAACGACTTCAAGATCGTGGCCGAGCGCTATCCCAACAGCCGCTACGCAAGCGACGCACGCCGGCGCATGCTCACGCTGCGCAACCTGTTCGCGCGCCATGAGCTGGAGACCGCGCTGTACTACCTGCGTCGTGGCGCCTGGGTCGCGGCGGCGGACCGCGCCAAATACCAGCTCGAAACCTACCCGCAGACCTACCGCCAGAACGACGCGGTCGCGGTGCTGGCCGAGGCCTATACCCGCCTCGGCAACGAAGCGCTCGCTGCCGACGCCAAACGCGTCCTGCAGCAGAACGACCCGAACCACCCGTGGCTGCGCGGCGACTGGCCGGACTACCCGTCCAAGTTCCGCAAGCTCAACCCGTTCGCGGGCGAGAAGTCGGCGCTGGATAACGAGTAAGGCGTCGCCTTCGCAAGGGCGCCCCTCATCCGCCTTCGGCACCTTCTCCCCGCAAAGCGCGGGGAGAAGGGAAATCAAGCCGAATAACCGTTGCTGATCGGATAGCGCCGCTCGCGCCCGAACGCGCGCCGCGACACCTTCGGCCCGGGCGCGGCCTGGTGCCGCTTCCATTCGCTGGTCCGCACCAGCCGCAGCACCTTGTCGACGATCGCCGCATCGAAACCGGCGGCGACGATCTCCTCGCGCGACTGCTCCTGGTCGACGTGGCGCAGCAGGATCGCGTCGAGCACGTCGTACGGCGGCAGCGAATCCTGGTCCTTCTGGTTCTCGCGCAGCTCCGCCGAGGGTGGGCGTTCGATCACGGCCTCCGGGATGACAGGATTGCCGCCGACCGTGTTGCGCCAGCGCGCCAGCGCGTACACCTCGGTCTTGTACAGGTCCTTGATCGGCGCATAGCCGCCGCACATGTCGCCGTAGATGGTGGTGTAACCAACCGCGTATTCGCTCTTGTTGCCGGTGGTCAGCAGCAGGCCACCGAACTTGTTGCTCAGCGCCATCAGCAGCGCACCACGGGTGCGCGACTGCAGGTTTTCCTCGGTGGCGTCGGCCGCCTTGCCGGCGAACGTGCCCGCAAGCGCATCGAGGTAGCCCTGGAACGGCTTCTCGATCGGCAGCGTGATCATCCGCACGCCCTGCGCCGCGCACTGTTCTGCGGCGAGGTCGTTGGACATCCCGGCGGTGTAGCGTGACGGCATCCGCACCGCGGTGACGTTGTCCGCGCCGAGCGCATCGACCGCGATCGCCAGCACCAGCGACGAGTCGATGCCGCCGGACAGGCCCAGCCAGGCCTTGTCGAAACCGTTCTTGCGGCAGTAGTCGCGGGTACCGCGCACCACCGCGCGCCACGCCAGCGCGTCGCGGCTCTCGTCGCCGTCGACCATCCACTGTACCGCCGCGAACTTGCGGGAATCGCCGTCGAAATCCGCCACCAGCCACTGGTCGACGAAGGCCGCCGCGGCCGGATGCACCAGGCCATCGCCGTCGGCCAGCACCGAGGCACCATCGAACACCAGTGCGTCCTGCCCGCCGACCACGTTGAGATAGGCCAACGCGGTGCCGAGGCCGTCGACGATGGTTTCGTGCACGCGCTGCGCCAGCAGGGCATCGCGCTGTGCGTGCTTGTCGCGCTCGAACGGCGAGGCGTTCGGGACCAGCACCAGCTGCGCGCCGGCAGCGACCGTCTGCGCCAGCGGCTCGGGAAACCACAGGTCCTCGCAGATGATCAGGCCGACCGGCACGCCGCCGACTTCGAACACGCAGGTCTCGCGGTCCGGGTCGACGTCGAAATAGCGGCGTTCGTCGAACACCGCGTAGTTGGGCAGTTCGCGCTTGCGGTAGGTGCATTCGACCCGGCCGTCGCGCAGCACGCTGGCGGCGTTGTAGACGACCGCGCCGGCCGCCTGCGGCCAGCCGAGCACCGCGACGATGCCGTGGGTGCTTGCGGCGATGCGCTGCAAAGCCGCCTCGCAGTCGGCGAGGAACGACGGACGCAGCAGCAGGTCCTCGGGCGGATAGCCGCTGAGCGCCAGTTCCGGGAACAGCACCAGCCCCGCGCCGTATTCGTCGCGCGCCTCGGCGATCATCGCGATGATGCGTTCGGCATTCGCCGCCACCGCACCGACCGGGAAATCGAACTGGGCGAGGGCGATGCGTAGGGTCATGCGGGCTTGTCTTTGGCCCCTTCCCCCGCCTGCGGGGGAAGGCTGGGATGGGGGCACACGCATACGAGCGAGTCACGGATCACGGCAATGACGCCTTCGATGTTGTTCAACACGTCGTGGTTCCAGAACCTCAGGACCCGGAAGCCTGCGATTGACAGATACTCGGTGCGCCTGGCATCCGCAACC
>JBDSFV010000130.1:0-3777 GCA_039919355.1 Luteimonas sp.
GGCGCGGGCGCCTTCCTGGATCGCGCCGGCGATCTGCTGCATGCGTTCGTTGCCGGCGGGCTGCGCGCTGATCCAGCGTGCCGAGATGATTCCGTAAAGAATCGCGATCGCGGCGCAAACCAGCGCCAGCATCAAACCGTACTGCTCCAGCATGAACCCCTCCCCAGAGTGGATGCCAAATGGCAACCGGCCGACTATGGCACAGCCCCGGGGCTGGCGGAACCGCGTCAAACGGACGTTCAGGCCGGGCGTGCCAGCCTGCGGCCCGGATCACGAATTCGCTGGAGCCACCGATGCGCCTTTCCGCTTTCCTGCTTGCCGCCGCCGTGTTGCCGGCGTTCGCGTCCGACCCCACCCCGGAAATCAAGCGCGACGCCGCCACCCCGCAGGCGATTGGCGCGGCGCACACCCTGCGCAGCATTCCCGAGGCCTGCGCCCGGCTGGAAGGCCTGTTTACCGGTGACGCGGCGCAGCCCTATAAATTCGCCGTGGTGCGCACCAGCCCCAACTGCCAGCCGCGTGCGCGTTTCGTCGATGCCGCCAAGGCCAGGCCGAGCGAGACGGATGGCTGGAAGTTCAACGACCTGATCCGCGTGCCGAATGCGAGCTGCGCCACCCAGCAGGCGGTGGTGCGGGTCTGGCGCCGTCCCGCCAATGCGGTGCCGCCGAAACTCGATCCGCAGGGCCGCTCGCGCATCTACCTGCAGGCCTCGGTGGCTCAGGCGAAAGCCAACGCCCTGCCGCCGATCCCGATGTACGCCGCCTCGATGAGCCTCGAGGGCCTGCCCTGCAAGTGAGCGGTGTCAGCCGTCGAACGCCGGCAGCTTCTTCCTGACCGCCACGTTCTTCAGCGCCACGTACTTCGGCAACCCATCGCGGCCGTACGGTGGATACGCCTCGCCGCGGATCAGCGGTTCCAGGTAGCGGCGGGCGGCGGCGGTGATGCCGTAGCCGTCCCTGCGGATGAAGTTCGCCGGCATCGTCTTCTCGTGGTTGGCGATCTTCGCCAGCGGCGCGGCCTCGATTTTCCAGCGGTAGGGCACGTCGGACGTGCGAACGATCACCGGCATCGTCGCGTTCATGCCTTTCAGCGCGAATTGCACCGCGGCCTTGCCGACCGCCTGCGCCTGCTCGAGGTCGGTCTTCGAGGCGAGGTGGCGCGCGGAGCGCTGCAGGTAGTCGGGCAGCGTCCAGTGCACCTTCATGCCGAGCTGGTCCTTGACCCGCGCGGCGAGATGCGCGGCGACGCCGCCGAGTTGTGCATGCCCGAATGAATCCTTGCCGGCGCCGGCATCGGCGACGAACCTGCCATCGGCGCTGCGGATGCCTTCGCTGGCGACGACCACGCACCAGCCGACGCGTTCGACCGTGGCCTGCACCCTGGCGAGGAAGTCGCCTTCGTCAAACGCCCGCTCCGGGAACAGGATGAGTTGCGGCGCAGCGTCCGGCGATTGCCCGGCCAGCCCGCCCGCCGCCGCCAGCCAGCCGGCGTGGCGGCCCATCGCCTCGTACACGAACACCTTGGTCGAGGTCTCCGCCATCGCCGCGACATCGAGCGCGGCCTCGCGCACCGACACCGCGGTGTATTTGGCGGCCGAGCCGAAGCCGGGGCAGCAGTCGGTGACGGCGAGGTCGTTGTCGACCGTCTTCGGCACGCCGATGCAGGTGAGCGGGTAACCGAATTCGGCCGCGAGTTGCGAGACCTTCAGCGCGGTGTCGGCGGAATCGTTGCCGCCGTTGTAGAGGAACCAGCGCACGTCGTGGGCCTTGAACACCGCCAGCAGGCGTTCGTAGCGGACGCGGTCCTGGTCCAGCGACTTCAACTTGACCCGGCACGAGCCGAATGCACCGCCCGGGGTTTGCGCCAGCGCGCGGATCGCTGCGGCCGATTCCTTCGAGGTGTCGATCAACTCCTCGCGCAGTGCGCCGAGGATGCCGTTGCGCGCCGCCAGCACCTTGATGCCCTTGGCGCGGGCGGTCCGGATCACCGCCGCGGCGGTGGCATTGATGACGGCGGTGACGCCGCCGGATTGGGCGTAAAGCAGGGTTCCGCTGGGCATTCTGGTCAGGTCCGCGGCCGCGATGCGGTAAGCTGGTACAAGCCGCTCGGCGGGTTCGTGACCTGCTCCTGGCAGGATGGTTCGGCGAGTTTAGCGCCGGATGCCGGCCAGCCCACCAGCGAACGGTTCCGAGCTTTAGTTTTGAATCCGGAGTCTTCGATGCGATTGGTTTTGTTGGGCGCACCGGGCTCGGGCAAGGGCACGCAGGCGGCGCGGCTGAAGGAGCACCTGCAGGTCCCGCACGTCTCCACCGGCGACCTGCTGCGCGCCGAAGTGGCCGCCGGCAGCAAGCTGGGGCTGGCGGCGAAGGAGATCATGGCCCGCGGCGAGCTGGTGTCCGATGCGATCCTGCTGGACATGCTGGAGGACCGCTTCTCGCGACCGGACACCGCGGGCGGCTTCATCCTCGACGGCTATCCGCGCAACCTCGCCCAGGCCAGCGCGCTCGGCGACCTGCTCGCGCGCATCGGCCAGCCGATGGACCGCGCGGTGCAACTGGACGTCGACAGCGAGCTGCTGGTCGAGCGCATCGCTGGCCGCGCCAATGCGGAAGGGCGCGCCGACGACAATCCTGAATCGGTGCGCAAGCGCCTGGGCATCTACGACGAGCAGACCGCGCCGGTGGTCGAGTACTACCGCCAGCACGGCATGCTGACCATGGTCGACGGCGTCGGCACGCTCGACGAAGTGTTCACCCGCATCCTCGAGGCGATTGCGCCGGTGCGGGAAGTCGGCTGACGTTCGACGCATGAAACTGCACATCCTCGGCATCGCCGGCACCTTCATGGGCGGCGTGGCCGCATTGGCACGCGAACTCGGGCACCAGGTCGAAGGCAGCGACCAGGCGGTGTACCCGCCGATGTCGACCCAGCTCGAGCAACTCGGCATCGTGCTGCGCCAAGGCTGGTCGTCCGACAACATCTCCGCCGACTGCGACCAGATCGTGGTCGGCAATGCGCTGTCGCGCGGCAATCCGGCGGTCGAGCAGGTACTCGATGACGGCCGCAAGTACATCTCCGGTGCACAGTGGCTTGCCGAACAGGTGTTGCCGGGCCGCGACACGCTGGCGGTGGCCGGCACCCATGGCAAGACCACGACCACGACCATCCTCACCTGGCTGCTGCAGGCCGCCGGACGCGAGCCGGGCTTCCTGATCGGCGGCGTCGCCGAGGATTTCGGCGTGTCGGCGCGGATCGGGGGCTATCGCCCTCCCTCATCCGGTCCTTCGGACCACCTGCTCCCGCAAGCGGGAGAAGGGAAAACGGAGCGGCCTTCGGCCGCAGCGTCCCGGGTGGGTCGCGAATTCGTGGTCGAGGCCGACGAATACGACACCGCGTTCTTCGACAAGCGTTCGAAGTTCGTGCACTACCGGCCGCTGGTCGCGATCCTCAACAACCTCGAGTACGACCACGCCGACATCTTCGCGGACGTGGCCGCGATCCAGCGCCAGTTCCATCACCTGGTGCGCACGGTGCCGCGCCGTGGCCGGCTGATCGTCAACGGCGAGGACAAGCATCTCGCCGAGGTGCTGGCGATGGGCTGCTGGACCCCGGTCGAGCGCTTCGGCCTGGACGGCGGCGATTACGACTGGACCGCGCGCCTGGTCAATGACGACGGCAGCGCGTTCATGGTTGTCCACGAAGGTGTCGGGATCGGCGAAGTGCGCTGGCCGCTGCTCGGCCGCCACAACGTGATGAATGCCTTGGCGTCGCTGGCG
>JBDSFV010000131.1:0-6304 GCA_039919355.1 Luteimonas sp.
TCCACCGCGGCCACCACGGCTTGCAGGATGCGCGCGACCAGTGCGGGTTCCTGCATCAAGGCGGAACCTGCCCAGGCATTGCAGACCTTCTTGGCCGGGCAGCCCATGTTGATGTCGATGATCTGCGCGCCTTGGTCGACATTGTGGCGCGCAGCGTCGGCCATGATCGCGGGCACGGTGCCGGCGATCTTCACGCTGACCGGGTCGGGTTCACCGACATGGTCCATCCGGTGCACCGACTTCGCGGTATGCCAGAAACGCGGATCGCTGCTGGTCATTTCCGACACCGCCAGCCCCGCACCCAGGCGCTTGCACAGCAGCCGGAACGGCTTGTCGGTCACGCCGGCCATCGGCGCGAGGATCACCTTCGGTGCGAGGGTGTAGGGGCCGATCCGCATCCGTTCATTGTAACGGCCGCGCTATGCGCCGAAGCGGGCGACGACCTCGGCCAGCCGTGGCATCGCGATCGCGGCGCCAGCGCGTTCGGTCGACAGGGCGGCGTAGCGATTGGCGAAGCGCAGGTGTTCGGCGAACGGCGCGTCGGGTCGGTCGACCAGCGAAGCCGCGAGCGCCCCGTTGCAGGCATCGCCGGCGCCGGTGGTGTCGACCACCTGCGCCGGTTCCGCGGCGAGGCGATAGCAATCGGCAGCGTCGCCGCGCCGGTTCGACGCCGCATGCGAGACGAAGATGCCGCCCGCTCCGAGGGTCAGCACCAGCGTGCCGTGCGAGAACAGGCGGCGCGCCAACGCATGCAGATTCGCATCATCGAGGCCGGTGACGGCTGCGGCGCCAAGCTGCGTGTCCAGATGGCGGGCGAGCAGCGCGACGAATTCGCTTTCGTTCGGCGTCAGGATGTCGGCAAGCGCAAGCAGCCCCGGGGTCGTGCGCGCATCCGCCGGTGCGGGATTGAGGATGGCGACGGCGCCCGCCGCGCGCGCCAGCGTCAACGCGCAAGCGATCGCGTCGAGCGGCGATTCCAGCTGGGCGAGCAGCACCTGCGCATCGGCGATCGCGCGCTGCCCACCGACGAATCCCGGCGACAACGTCGCATTCGCGCCGGCGCCCATCACGATGCTGTTGCGGCCTTGGGCGTCGACGAAGATGCCGGCGGTGCCGGTCGGCGCGTCGCTGCACTGGTCGTGCAGGGCGATGCCGTCGGCCGCGGCCAGCGTACGCGCGAGCTGCGCGCCGGTGTCGGCGCCGAGCGCGCAGAAGAACGTGGTCTTCGCGCCGGCGCGCGCAGCGGCAGTCGCCTGGTTGAAGCCCTTGCCACCGGGACCAGTGCTGTAATCCCCGCCCCGTGTTTCGCCCGGCTCCGGCAGTTGCGGGCAACGCCAGACGTGGTCGACGTTGAACGAACCCACGACGACGACTTCGGCCACGCTATTGCCCGATGAACGTCAGCACGCCGGCGATGGTCGCGGTCATGAAGGTCGCGATCGAGCCGCCGAGTACCGCGCGCAGGCCGAGCTTCGCGAGGTCGTGGCGACGCTCGGGCGCGAGCCCGCCGATGCCGCCGATCTGGATCGCGATCGAGCTGAAGTTGGCGAAGCCGCACAGCGCATAGGTGGCGATCAGCTTGCCCTGGTCGGTCAGGCTCACCCCGGCGACCTTGCCTTGCAGGATGTCCGCCAGCTGCAGGTAGGCGATGAATTCGTTGAGCACGATCTTCTGACCGATCAGGCCGCCGACGACGATCGCGTCCTGCCACGGCACGCCGATGATACATGCGACCGGTGCCATCACGTAGCCGAGCAGCGAGCCCAAGTCGGTTGGCCGGCCGAAGATCGCGGCCAGGCCGGTCTGCTCGCCGATCCAGATCAGCGGCGAATTGACCAGCGCGATCAGCGCGACGAATGCCAGCAGCATCGCGCCGACGTTCAGCGCCAGCCGCAGGCCATCGCTGGCGCCACCGGCAGCCGCATCGATAATGTTGGCGGTGGTCCTCTCGACCTCCATCTTCACCTTGCCGCGGGTCAGCGGTTCCTGGGTTTCCGGCGCCAGGATCTTGGAGATCACCAGTGTCGCCGGCGCCGCCATGATGCTCGCGGTCAGCAGGTGCTTGGCATAGAACGCCTGCTGCACCGGGTCGCTGCCGCCGAGCATGCCGACGTACGCGGCGAGCACGCCGCCGGCGATGTGTGCCATGCCGCCGACCATGATCGTGAGCAGTTCCGATTGCGTCATCCGCGCGATGTACGGGCGGATCGTCAACGGCGCCTCGGTCTGGCCGATGAAGATGCTGGCGCAGACGCTGGTGGTCTCGGCGCCGGACACGCGCATCAGCTTGGTGATCGCCCAGGCCATGCCGCGCACGATCCACTGCATCACGCCCAGGTGGTAGAGCACGCCCATCAGCGAGGCGAAGAAGATGATGGTCGGCAGCACCTGGAAGGCGAAGATGAAGCCGAACTTGTCGCTGCGGGCGAGGTCGCCGAACACCAGCTGGGTGCCGACCTGGGTGAACTCCAGCAGCTTGACGAAGCCGTGGCCGAGCACGTTGAACACCTCGCGCCCTCCCGGCACCAGCAGCACCAGCGAGGCGAACGCGATCTGGAGGGCGACGCCGGTCAGCACCAGACGCCAGTCGACCACCTTCTTGTTGTTGGAGAACAGGAATGCGATGCCAACCAGTGTCGCAAGACCGAACAGGCCGAACCCGACCCGCGCCAGTGCTTCCATCTGCCATCCCGCCCTAGCCAGTTGTCGGTGCAGCCTAGGGGACGTACCGGCATTCGGCAACGGTGGAGCGGAAGTGGAGGGCTGCAAACCCCGTAGAGCCGAGCTCTGCCCGGCTGCGGTACCGTCGCGGCGGAGCTGAGCTCCGCTCTACTTGCTCAGATGTCGCGTGCCATCACCCGGTTGCAGCCGTCACGCTTGGCCTGTTGCACGCGGCGATCGGCGCTGCGCAGCAAGGCCGAGAGATCGGCGCCGTCCTGCGGCCATGCGGCCAACCCGGCGCTGAAGGTGATGCGCTGTGGCTCGCTGCCGAACTCCGGCACGAACGGCCGCTCGGCGATCGCGCGCCGCAAGCGGTCGATCCGTTCCCAGGCACTGCCGATCGGGCAATGCAGCAGCAGCACGAATTCCTGGCCACCGATCCGTGCCAGATGCTCGCGCGGTTCCAGCGCCTCGCTGAACCGCGCCGCCATCTGCCGCAGCGCGCGGTCGCCGTCGCGATGGCCGATCTCGTCGTTGATGCGCTTGAAGCGGTCGAGGTCGAGCAACGCCAGCGTCAGCGATCCGCCATCGCTGCGCACGCCATCGAAGATCCGTGGCATGCGCTGCAGCAGCCACAGGCGGTTGGGCAGGCCGGTGAGGCCGTCGCGCCCGGACAGTTCGACCAGCCGCTGCATGCGATGCACGATCGCGACGGTGACCAGGCCCGTCAGCAGCAGCAGGATCATGCGTTCGATCTGGTTGCCGGCCGAAGCGGTGCCGTAATCCATCGACACCAGTTGGTCGGGCGTGGTGGCAGAGGCGAGGATCGTCCACGACAGCAGCCCGTACTGCACGATCGCCAGGCTGCCGACGTACAGCGTCAGCCGGCCATCGTTGCGCAGCGCGGTCAGCACGATGCCGATCAGGTAGAAGCACCACACGATCATGCTGTTGAGCCCGGCGACGCGATCGCCCAGCGCCAGCAGCACCAGCACGCCGGTGGTGGTGGTGATGTCGTAGGTGCCGGTGGCATAGGGCAACCAGCCGTGGCGGCGCGGGTTGCGCGCCAGCGCCAGCCAGATCTGCGCCATGACGTTGATGAAGACCGCCGCGCCGAGTCCGACCAGGGTCTCGCTCGCCTTGGCACCGGCCGCGGCATTGACCAGCGGCAGCAGCAGGATCAGGGCCGACAGCAGCGCACGCACGCGCGCCACCAGCAGTTCGCCGCCGGCCCCGAGCTCGAGCATGATCTCGTCCGGCCGCGCCAGCAGCGTCGCGAACACGTCGCCGAGCCATTGCATCGATCTGCGCACGCAGTTCCCCGGCGAGTCCCCAGGCGCAGCATAGCCGCGACCGCGGCATAGTCCTATCCGCCCAGGCCGCGCCAGCCCACCCACAATGCCAGCGCCAGGAACACGACCGCCGCGGCGATCCGCGCCGCGCGCAGCGGCAGGCTGCTTTCCTTGCCAAGGGCTCTGGCGAAGCGACTGCCAAGCACCACCACCGGCACGTTCGCCAGCAGCATGCCGAGCGTGGTGCCGGCGACCACCTGCCACAGCGGCGAATATTTCGCCGCCAGCAGGATCGTGGCGACCTGGGTCTTGTCGCCGATCTCGGCGAGGAAGAACGCGAGCGTGGTGGCGACGAAGGCACTGCGTGCCGGCACCGTTTCGTCCTCGTCCAGCGTGTCCGGCTTCAGCGTCCACAGCGCGATGGCCAGGAAGCTGCCGGCCACGATCCAGCGCAACACATCCGGCGTCAGCCACTGTGCCACCAGCGCGCCGAGCCAGCCGGCAAGCGCGTGGTTGAGCCCGGTGGCGACGAGGATGCCGGCAACGATCGGCCACGGCCTGCGGAAACGCGCGGCGAGCAGCAAGGCGAGCAGCTGGGTCTTGTCGCCGATCTCGGCGAGCGCGACCGTGCCGGTCGAGATCAGCGCGGTCGACAGTGTCATTGCATCCATTCGGAACTCCGGGGCCGGACGATCGGTGGACGCGAAAGCGGACGTCGCGCCGCCCGGCCCGGGTGCGCAACGCCTGCCTTCGGTCTTGCCCGCAGCGATGCGTCGTCACCGACGTCGATCGCCACCCGCGCACCACGGCCTGCCGGCCAAGTGTGTTGACGCGCGTCCCCGCGATGCGCTGCGGGTGGGCTACTCCCCGGAGGAGAAGTACACCGATTGTAAACGGATCGGCGTAAACGGGTCGGCGATCCGATGCCGGATACACTCCGCACTCGCGCTTCTGGAGCCTGATCCATGCAATACCGCCGCCTCGGATCGTCCGGCCTGCAACTCTCGGCGCTGTCGTTCGGCGCCTGGGTCACCTTCGGCAACCAGCTGGGGCGCAGTGCGGCGCGCGAGTTGATCGCGGCGGGGTGGGATCACGGCATCAACTTCTTCGACAACGCCGAGACCTACGCCGACGGCGAGGCCGAGCGGGTGATGGGCGACGTGCTCGCCGACCTGCGGCTGCCGCGCGATGGCTGGTGCGTGTCGAGCAAGGTGTTGTTCGGCGCGGTGAAAGACCCGCGACCGACGCAGAAGGGGCTGTCGCGCAAGCACGTGGTCGATGCCTGCCACGCTGCGCTCAAGCGCCTGCGCGTCGACTACCTCGACCTGTACTACTGCCACCGCCCGGATCCGGACACGCCGATCGCGGAGACGGTGTGGGCGATGGACGGCCTGATCCGCCAGGGCAAGGTGTTGTACTGGGGCACGTCGGAGTGGTCGGCGCTGCAGATCCGCGAGGCGCACACGGTCGCAAGCGCGCACCACCTGCACGCGCCGACGATGGAGCAGCCGCAGTACAACCTGCTGCACCGCGAGCGGGTCGAGCAGGAATACGCGTCGCTATATGCCGACTACGGCATGGGCACCACGACCTGGTCGCCGCTGGCTTCGGGCCTGCTGACTGGCAAGTACAACGACGGCGTGCCGGCGGATTCGCGCCTCGCGCAGGACGGCTATGCCTGGCTGCAGAGTGGCGTGCTCGGCGATGCGCAATCGCGCCGGGTCGAGCGCGCGCGCAGGTTCACCACGATCGCGAAGGAACTCGGCGTCGCACCGGCTCCGCTGGCCATCGCATGGTGCCTGCGCAATCCGCAGGTATCGACCGTGATTCTCGGCGCGACCCGCACTGCGCAGTTGCTGCAGAACCTCGAAGCGCTCGCACTGGGCGAACGCTTCGATGACCAGGTGTGGGCGCAGGTGGAGGCAGCGACGGCCTGAGCCGCGCCACGGCCGCCGGTTGGATGAGATCGATCTTGCGCGGGGTCGGCTGCGCCTATACTCGCACCATCCATAAGGGAGACATCATGATGTTCAGTGGCTCACTGCTCGCCATCGTCCTGCTGGTCGCAGGCATTGTCGTGCTGTTCAAGACCGTGCGGATGGTGCCGCAGGGCTACGAATGGACGGTCGAGCGCTTCGGCCGCTACACCCACACGCTGAGCCCGGGCCTGCATTTCCTGGTGCCGGTGATGTACGGCGTCGGGCGCAAGATCAACATGATGGAACAGGTGCTGGAAGTGCCCAGCCAGGACGTGATCACCAAGGACAACGCGGTGGTCAAGGTCGACGGCATCGTCTTCTTCCAGGTGCTGGACGCGGCCAAGGCGGCGTACGAGGTCGCCACGCTGGAGA
>JBDSFV010000132.1:0-3336 GCA_039919355.1 Luteimonas sp.
CAGGCTCAGCGTCACTTTGCACGCCGACTCATCCAATGCATGGAACTCCCAGCGCCCGGACAACTTCCGAAATGGGCCGTCGCGCAGCTGCATGTCGATGTGGTGCGGTGGTACCAGCGTGTTCTGCGTGGTGAACCATGTGCGCAGCGCGCCGAGGCCGAGGTCGAGCCGCGCGATCACGTGCGACGCGTCGGCCTCCAGCACTTCCGCGGCATCGCACCAGTCGAAGCGGCGCGGATAGGCGGCAATGTCGTTGACCAGCGCGAACATGCGGGCGGCGGAGTGCTCGACGAGAGCGCTGCGTTGGATTTTTGGCATCGGAGGCGTGATCTCGCCCGAACGTCCGCCTTTCGGGGACAATGGGCCAATGAGCAAGACAAACACTGGTAAAAGCGGGGGCAAGGATAAGGCAAAAGGCGGTGGCACCATCGCGCTGAACAAGCGCGCGCGCCATGAATACCACCTCGAGGAGCGCTTCGAGGCCGGGCTCGCGCTGCAGGGCTGGGAACTGAAGTCGATCCGCGCCGGCCGCGCCAACATCACCGAGGCCTATGCGGTGATCCGCGACGGCGAGCTGTTCCTGTTCGGCGCGCAGATGACGCCGCTGATCTCGGCCTCGACCCATGTCATCGCCGATGCCCACCGCACCCGCAAGCTGCTGCTGCACAAGCACGAGATCGACCAGCTGATCGGCAGCGTGCAGCGCGACGGCTACACCCTGGTGCCGACCGCGCTGTACTGGAAAGGCAACAAGGTCAAGGCCGAACTGGCGCTGGCGAAAGGCAAGCAGACGCACGACAAGCGTGAGGCCGACAAGGAACGCGACTGGGCGCGCGACAAGCAGCGCGTGATGCGCCGGCACAACAAGGACGCCTGAACGGCGTCCCGCCGTGGCCGGAATCCTGTCCCTGCAGAGGTGCGCTTGTCGGAGCCGAAGCTCGCAACTTGCGCGCTATGGCAAGAGTTCGCGGCTGCAAGCCGTTCCTGCAAAGGCAAGCGCCTCATTCCTGGGGCGGCTCGGGCAAGGTGAAATAGAACGTGGCACCCTCGCCGGGCATGCCCTCGGCGCGGATCGTGCCCCCGTGGCGCTCGACGATCCGCTTGACCGACGCCAAGCCGATGCCGTCGCCGCTGAACTGGTCCTGGCTGTGCAGGCGCTGGAACGGACGGAACAGCTTGTCGGCGTATTCCGGCGCGAAGCCCGCACCGTTGTCGCGCACGAAGAATTCGCCGGCGTCGTTATGGCCCAGCTCTATCCACGCGACCGCCTCGTCGCGGCTGAACTTCCACGCGTTGCCGAGCAGGTTCTGCAGCAGGCTGCGGACCAGTGCCGGGTCGCCGATGGCGCGCAGCTCCGGCGCGATCTCGATCCGGACCTTGCGCTCCGGCTCGGCGGCTTGCAGTTCGGCCAGGATCTCGGCGGCCATGCGGCCGATCTCGAGTGGCGCGGCATTCATGCCGCCACGACCGACCCGCGACATCTTCAGCAGCGACTCGATCAGTTCGCCCATGCGGCCGGCGGCGTTGCGCACCCGTGCCACGTATTCGCGGCCGGTCTCGTCGACCGTGTCGGCATGGCGCTCGGCCAGCAGCCTGCTGAAGCCGTCGATCGCCCGCAGCGGTGCGCGCAGGTCGTGCGAGACGCTGTAGGCGAAGGTTTCCAGGGCCTGGTTGGCCTGGGTGAGCTCGCGCGTGCGCAGCGCCACACGCGCCTCCAGCGTGCGGTTGAGCGCGAGCACCTGCGCCTGCGCACGCACGCGATCGGTGACGTCCTCCACCTGCACCAGCCGGGCGATGTCCTGGCCAATGTCACCCGGCACTGGGGCATACGTCAGCTGCACCTGGCGGACGCTGTCGCCGCGAAGCAAGGTGCGAGTGGTGCGGTACGCGCCATCGGCCAAGGCGTCGCGCTCGCGGTCGTGGCTGATCGGTTCCTTGCCCTCGACGAAACACTCCTCGAACGGCGCGCCGACCAGCGCTTCGGGCGCACTGCCAAGAATCACGGCCAGTGTCGGGTTGACCTCGACGATGCGCCCCTCGCGATCGAGCAGCGCATCGCCGATCGCCGAGTACTGCATCGCGTTGCGGAAGCGCAACTCGCTGCGACGGTAGGACTCGCTCATGCGCGCGGCCAACTGCTCGGCGCGCGCCTGCGTCCGCACCAGCGTCAGCGCGATGCCAAACAGCAGCAGCGAGGCGAACAACCCGACCACAAGCGTGGTGCGCAGCCCGGCGATACGCGCCTCGACCACCTCACGCGGCTCGGATTCGAAATCCAGCCTCCAGCGCCTGCCGAACGGCTCCAGCACGGTGCTGTGCACGAACGCCGGTTGGCGGCGGTCGGCCCCCGGCGGATCCGCGTACAGCACGCGCTCGACCGGATCGGTCACGTCGACGATGCGGAAGCGGGCCCGTTGCGGCGTCGAGCCCAGCGCGATATCGACGAACCGCTGCATCCGGAACGGGATGTAGATCCAGCCTTGCATCGATTCGCGCCGCGCCGCAACGCGGGCGGGATGGTCGCCGGCACGATAGACCGGCTGGAACATCACCAGCG
This sequence comes from Luteimonas sp., assembly GCA_039919355.1. Lineage (GTDB taxonomy): Bacteria > Pseudomonadota > Gammaproteobacteria > Xanthomonadales > Xanthomonadaceae > Cognatiluteimonas. The sequence continues at coordinate 2,558 of JBDSFV010000132.1, forward strand.
CCGGGATCGGCGCGCCGTAGTCCTGCACCAGGTGCACCAGGCCGCTCAGGCGTGCCTGCCCGCTGTCGAGCGCGGCTGCCATCGCCGCGTGGCGCACCGGCTCGGCATACATGTCGTAGCCGATCGCGGCGAGATTCTCCGGGATCTTCGGCTCCAGGTAGAAAATCGCGCCGTAGTGCTCGCGCAGTCCGTGCGGCCGCACTGCGAACAGGCCTTCCCCGCTGTCGCGCAGCAGCACCTGCAGGTCCGACAACTGCCCCGGTGACACGTAGATGGCGAAGCCCAGGCCGACCACCGCCGGGAATCGTTCGCTAAGGGTCAGTCCGTCGACGTAATCCTGGAACTGCCTGCGGCTGGGCCGCGCCACCGAGGCGAACAGCGATACGCCGCCACGGGTGACCAGCTCGTAATAGGCAAGACGCTGGGACAGCAGCGTCGTGGTTTCCTCGGTATCGGCGACGAAATCGGCCTCGGCTGCCCGCATCTCGAGCTGGTGGGCATTGCGCCAGGACATCACCACCACCAGCAGCGAGGCCAGCAGCACCAGCACCGCCAGCACATAGCCGCTCCTTGCGGTGTGCGGAAGAGCGGCGTCGGCGTCGCTGGTCGGCGTGGAGGCTTCGCGCATCGCCGCCAGCATAGCCGCTGGCTCCGGGCAGGCCGAGTGAACCATCCCTGCCCCGCCCGTGGCTGTGCCTTGCACCCGGTCGCCTCCCGCCTATACTGGCCCTGTCGGCGACATCGACATTCCCGGGGGTGCACTGGCTTCGACGGGGGTT
>JBDSFV010000133.1:0-6259 GCA_039919355.1 Luteimonas sp.
GTGGTGTTCGTGCGCAGCGACCAGTACGCGTTCGTCCGCGCCGGGATTCCTGCGGTCTACCTGGATGGGGGCGTGCTCGCGGCCGCATCGAACGCGGGCAAGGTCGCCGATGCACGGACAGCGCCGAAACTGGCGCTGCGTGAATTCCTGCGCCGCTGCTACCACCAGCCCTGCGACGACGTGTCGCAGCCGATACAGTACCCCGACGCCGCGCGGCTGGCGCGCCTGAACGCGCACATCGGCACCCTGGTCGGCAACGCCACGCAGCGGCCGCGCTGGAACGCCGGCGACTTCTTCGGCGACCGCTTCGGCCCTGCGCCGGAGTCGCGATGACCGCGGCTTGGGCGTAACATCGGGAGTATGAGCAACCAGCCGCACCGGGTCGAGCACCAGCAGACCGACAAGGGCTACGTGCCGGTCTACACCACCGACGTGGTGCCCCAGCCATGGAACGATTACACCGCGACCGACCATGACGTCTGGCGGCAGCTGTACGAACGCCAGCGGGCGCTGCTGGTCGGCCGCGCCTCGGACGAGTTTCTGGTCGCGCAGGACGCGATGGGGATGACCCCGGACGCGATCCCGAAGTTCGACGAGCTCAACCAGGTGTTGCGCGCGGCCACCGGCTGGGAACTGGTCGGGGTCGAAGGATTGCTGCCGGAGCTGACGTTCTTCGAGCATCTGGCCAATCGCCGCTTCCCGGTGACCTGGTGGATCCGCAAGCCGGAGCAACTGGATTACCTGGCCGAACCCGACCTGTTCCACGACCTGTTCGGTCACGTGCCGCTGCTGATGAATCCGATCTTCGCCGACTACATGGCCGCCTACGGTCGCGGCGGGGTCAAGGCGCACGGCATCGGCCCGGAGGCGCTGGTCAACCTGACGCGGCTGTACTGGTACACGGTCGAATTCGGCCTGATCCAGCAAACCGACGGCCTGCGCATCTACGGCAGCGGCATCGTCTCGTCCAAGGGCGAATCGATCCATTGCCTGGAAAGCGAGGCACCGAACCGGATCGGCTTCGATCTCGAACGGATCATGCGTACCCGCTACCGGATCGACACCTACCAGAAGACCTACTTCGTCATCGACAGCTTCGCGCAGTTGATGGAGGCCACCGCGCCGGACTTCCGGCCGCTCTACGCGCAGCTCGCGACGCAGGACTCCTACCCCGCCGGCACCGTGCTCGAAACCGACCGCGTGTTCCACCGCGGCACGGGCGAGGGCTGGGCCAGCGACGGCGACGTCTGAAGCGGACGCGCCTACACCGGGTGATCACGATCCCCAACGGATCATCCGAGTCCACTTCGCAGCCGGTGCGACGCAAGCGCACCAGAATGGACGCATGGTCTTCGCCGCCGATGAACTGCTGCAAGAGCTGACCCGCACCGACGCGACCTTGCGCGAGGTTCTCCCCCGCGCAGGCCAGGGCTGCGGACCGGATTTCGAGCAACGGCTGGAGGCCCACGTGCGCAGCCTGCGCAGCATGCTCGGGGCGGATGATCTGGCGGTCGCCATCGACACGATGGAGGCGGCCAGGCAGGTCATGGTGTCGACCGATCCGGCAGCCCCGCTGCTGATGCTGGCGATGGCGCGCAAGACCCTGAGCGCCGTCATCCATCGGCAGGCGAACACCCAGCGCCTGCATACTGCCGCCTGAGCGGGGCAAGCATCGCTTCAGGCAGCAAGCATGGCTGCGTGTGGCAGCGACGGAAGTCGCGACGCCACCATCCAGATGGGAAGCCTGTCGCGACTTCCGTCGCTCCCACAGGGGCTGCTCTCCCGGGGAACCAGTGGGCGACAATGGCGCCCCGCCCGCATCCGTCCGCCTCCATGTCGAATGACTCCCTGACCCCCTGTTCCCTGACCCGCTTCCTGATCGAAACGCGTGCCGGCCGGATCAATCCCGCCCTGCGGCGGCTGATCGAGGTGGTCGCGCGCGCCTGCAAGACGATCCCGGTCGCGGTCGGCAAGGGCGCAGCCGGGCAGGCCGCGCGCGAGCACGGCGCCGCGGTGGCGGCGCAGCCCGCGGCAGCATGAGCGTCGTTCCCGACTTCATCGAGGTCTACGACAGCGCGCTCGACCGCGGCGCCTGCGCGGCGATCGTGGAGCGCGTGCGCAACAGTGCCGCATTGCAACCGGGCCGCATCGGCGGCGGGGTGTTCCCGGAACTCAAGCACAGCCGCGACCTGTCGCTCGGCGGCAAGCCGGAGTGGGCCGATGTCGAAGCCGCGCTCAACCAGGCCGTGTTCGGTGGCCTGCTCGCCTACCTGCGGCGTTATCCGCAGGCGTTGATCGCACCGCTGATGCTGCAGCAGCCGGATGCGGGCGGTGCACCGAAACGGCTCGCTGCCGAGGATCTCGCGACGATGGACGATGCCGCGCTGGCGCCGCTGCTGGGCGCCTGCCTGCGGCCGGGCGCGATCAACCTGCAATGGTATGCGGCGGGTGAAGGCGGTTACCCGTACTGGCATTGCGAGCTGTATCCGCGCGACCCGAGTGCGGAAACGCTGCACCGACACCTGCTGTGGACGCTCTACCTCAACGACGACTTCGACCAGGGCGAGACCGAATTCCGGTTCCAGCAGCGCAAGATCATGCCGCGCACCGGCAGCCTGCTGATCGCGCCGACCGCCTTCACCCACACCCATCGCGGCAACCGGCCGCAGCGCGGCGACAAATTCATCGCCACCAGCTGGATCCTGTTCCAGCGCGCGGAAGCGTTGTTCCCGGCGAAGTGACCCGGCTCAGCCGCTGCCGTCGCGCGGGTGGTTGAGCACCAGCCAGTACAGCCCGACCTGCTTCACCGCCCACACGAAGCGCTCGAAATCCACCGGCTTCTGGATGTAGCTGTTGACCCCGAGCGCGTAGCTGGCCTCGACGTCGAACGGTTCGGTGCTGGTGGTCAGCACCACCACCGGCAGGCTGCGGGTCAGTTCGTTGCTGCGGATCGCCTGCAGCACCTCGCGGCCGTCGACCTTGGGCAGGTTGAGGTCGAGCAGCACGATCGAGGGCAGGTCGTGGGGATCACGGCCGGCATGCGCGCCGCGCGCGAACAGGTAGTCAAGCGCCGCGGCGCCATCGCCGGCGACCACCAGCTTGTTGGCGATCTTGGCTTCGTCGAAGGCGATCCGGGTCAGCTCGACGTCGTCCGGATTGTCTTCGACCAGCAGGATTTCCTTGTGCATCATGCGGCGCTCTCGTGGTGTGCGTGGCTTTTGGCGGCGCGGTGCGTGCACTTGCGCCTCGCCGGACGGATCAGGCCGCATTATCGGCGGCCGGCAATTCGATATGGAAGATGCTGCCGATGTCGGGCTCCGATTGTGCCCACAGGCGACCGCCGTGGCGCTCGACGATGCGTTGCGCGATCGCCAGCCCGATGCCGTTGCCACCGCCCTGTTCCGGCCCGTGCAGGCGCTGGAACGGTTCGAACAGCTTCCCGGCATAGCGCATGTCGAATCCGCTGCCCTGATCGCGCACGGTGACGTGCAGCCGGTCGCCCTCGCGCTCGCCGCGCACCAGAATCCGTACGCACTCGCGTTCGCGCGAGAACTTCCAGGCATTGTCGAGCAGTCGGCTGAGCAGCAGCTTGAGCAGGCGTTCATCGCCCCGCACCCGCAGGTTCGCCGCGACCTGGATGCTGGCGACGCGGCCGGGCTCGGTTTCCTGCAGCTCGGCACCGGCCCATTCGGCCAGCAGGCCGAGATCGACCGCTTCGGACTTGAGCTCGGCGCGGTTGACCAGCGACAGCTCGAGCAGCGCATCGATCAGGCCACCCATCCGCGACGCCGCCGCGCGGATGCGCGCCAGGTGGCTGCGCGCGGTGTCGTCGAGCCCGCCATGGCGGTCGAGCATCGCCGAGAATCTGTCGATCGAGCGCAACGGTGCCCGCAGGTCATGCGAGATGCCGTAGGCGAATACTTCCTGTTCGCGATGCTGGGCCTGCAGCGCGGCCTGGCACACGGACAGTTGCCGCCCGAGCTCGGCAATATCGGCTGGCTGGATCTCGACGTCGTGGGTATCGGGCATCGCGGGGAAATCTGGCAGGAGGCGCCGTTACAGTATGCGTGTGAAGGCCTGTAGACCAGGTGCAAGGCATGTGAAAGGAACATGCCGCACAATGCCGGCGATGCAACCGCCGGCGCCGTGATGGTCTTTCAACAGATCACGCTTCAACAGGGCATGTTCCTGCTGATCCTGGCCGGCGGACTGTATCTGTTCGTCAGCGAGCGGCTGCGCGTGGACGTCACCGCGATGCTGCTGCTGCTGGCGCTGGTGCTGACCGGTGTGCTCGACGCGCAACAGGCGCTGTCCGGCTTCGCCAGCGAACCGGCGATCATTGTCGCGGCGGTGTTCGTGATTTCCGGCGGCCTCGCCGCGACCGGCATCACCGAGCGCCTTGGCCAGTGGATCGGCCACGCCTCGGGACGCAGCGAGGCGCGCGCTGTCGCAGTGATGATGCCGGCGGTGGCGGCGCTGGCCGCGTTCACCCACCACGTGATGGTGACCGCGATGATGCTGCCGATCGTGTTGCGGCATGCGCGCGAGCGCAAGCTGCCGGCGTCGCGGTTGCTGATGCCGATGGCGCTGGCAGCATCCCTGGGCACCACGCTGACGCTGGTGAGCGCGCCGGCATTCCTGCTCGCCAACGACATGATCAAGCGTACCGGCAGCGAGGGACTCGGCATTTTCTCGATCACCCCGATCGGCATCGCCCTGGTGATCGTCGGCATTGTCTACATGCAGCTGACCCGCTGGCTGCTGCCGCGGCGCAGCGGCGCGCACGGCGACGACGACTACCTGCGGCTGGATCGCTACCGCACCGAGTTGCTGGTGGTGGAAGGCTCGCGCTGGAGCACGCGGCCGCTGGCGGAACTGCAGAAGGCGCTGGGCGACCGCTTCCGCCTGCGCGGCTGGCTGCGCGACGGCAAGCCCCGCGACGACCTCGGCGCCAGCAGTCCGTTGCTGGTCGGCGACGTGTTGCTGGTCGAGGCCGCCGCCGACGAACTGATGTCGCTGCACGACGACCCCGGCCTCGACCTCAACGCGATCGCGCGCTTCGGCGGCAGCATGAGCGGCGAAGGCGAACCGCAACTGGTGCAGGCGGTGGTGGCGCCGGCCTCGGAATTCATCGGCCGCTCGCTTCGCGAACTGGATTTCTCGCGCCAGTTCAATGCGGCGATCGTCGGGCTGTGGCGACGCCATGGCGAACTCAGCGAACGCCTGTCCGACGCGCGCCTGCGCGAGGGCGACCTGCTGGTGCTGTGGGGCCGGCCGTCGCACTTCAGCGACCTTGCCGCGCACCACGGCTTCCTGATGCTGGTGCCGTTCGCCGGCGAGGCCAAGCGCCGCCTGCGTGCGCCGCTGGCGCTGGCGATCCTCGGCCTGACGATCCTGGCCGCAGCGACCGAATGGCTGCCGGCGCCACTGGCATTCCTGCTCGGCGCGGTGGCGATGGTGGCGACGCGCTGCGTCGACATCGAGCAGGCCTACCGCGGAATCGACGTGCGCATCTTCGTGATGATCGCCGGCGTGATCCCGCTCGGGATCGCGATGGAGCAGACCGGCACCGCGCGCCTGCTGGCGCAGGGGCTGCTGCACGTGGTCGCGCACTGGCCACCGCTGGCGGTGCTGCTGGTGATGTTCGGCGTTGCTGCGCTGCTGACCCAGGTGATGTCCGATGCCGCGACCACGGTGTTGCTCGGCCCGATTGCGGTGTCGCTGGCGCAATCGCTCGGGCTGCCGCCGACACCGTTCGTGGTCTGCACCGCGCTCGGCGCGGTGGTCGCGTTCCTGACCCCGATCGGCCATCACGGCAACCTGCTGATCCTGGGGCCCGGCCAGTATCGCTTCGGTGATTTCCTGCGCGTCGGTCTGCCGCTGACGATCCTGATCGCACTGGTCAGTGCGTGGATGTCGCAGTGGCTGTGGCTGGGCGGCGCACTGTGGCCGAGCATCCCGGTGTGGGGCGGCATTTGAGCAGGCGCAGTAGACCGCAGCCGAGCAAGCTCGGCTCTACAAAGCGCATCAGAACAGGTCGGCCTGCGGCGACGGCTTGCGTGGGGCGATGAACTTCGCACTATCCAGCGGCGGCAGCCGAGCATAGCCCAGCCGCGCATGCGCCTTGGCGAAGCGCTGCGCGATCAGCTCCGCGAACGGGCCTTCGCCGCGCATGCGCTTGCCGAAGGTGCTGTCGTAATCCTTGCCGCCGCGCATCTGCTGGATCACGCTCATCACGTGTTTGGCGCGATCAGGGAAT
>JBDSFV010000134.1:0-4686 GCA_039919355.1 Luteimonas sp.
AACTCGCCGCAGCGCGTGGCGCATGGCCTGTATGCGGAGCAGCTGTCCGGCACCGCCTTCACCGCGCCGCGCGGCGAGAATCGCCGCAGCTGGCTGTATCGCATTCGCCCGGCGGCGATGCACGGCACGTTCGCGCCTTTCGACCAGCCTGGCTTCCACAACGATTTTGGCGGCGGTCCGGTCACACCGGATCAGCTGCGCTGGAATCCGCTGCCGTTGCCCGAAGCACCGGCCGACTTCATCGACGGCCTGTTCACCATGGCCGGCAACGGATCGCCGGCGGCGCTGCATGGCGTCGGCATCCATCTGTACGCCGCCAACAAGTCGATGGACGGCCGCTTCTTCTACGACGCCGACGGCGAGCTGCTGATCGTGCCGCAACTCGGCCGGCTGCACATCGCCACCGAACTCGGGCTGCTCGAGGTCGAGCCGCACGAGATCGCGGTGGTCCCGCGCGGCGTGCGCTTCCGCGTCGAGCTGCCAGGCGGCCCGTCGCGCGGCTACGTCTGCGAGAATTTCGGCGCGCTGCTGCGGCTGCCCGACCTTGGCCCGATCGGCAGCAATGGCCTGGCCAACGCGCGCGACTTCCTGACGCCGAATGCGACGTACGAGGATGTCGACGGCGCCTTCGAGCTCATCGCCAAGTTCCAGGGCCACCTGTGGCGTGCGGGGATCGGCCACTCGCCGCTCGACGTGGTCGGCTGGCACGGCAATTACGCGCCGTACAAGTACGACCTGCGCCGCTTCAATGCGCTCGGCTCGATCAGCTTCGACCATCCCGATCCGAGCATTTTCCTGGTGCTGACTTCGCCATCGGATACGCCGGGCGTCGGCAACATGGACTTCGTGATCTTCCCGCCGCGCTGGCTGGTGGCACAGGACACGTTCCGGCCGCCGTGGTTCCATCGCAACGTCGCCAGCGAGTTCATGGGCCTGGTGCACGGCGCCTACGACGCCAAGGCCGAGGGCTTCGCCCCTGGCGGCGCCTCGCTGCACAACTGCATGACCGGGCATGGGCCGGACGCGGCGACGTTCGAGAAGGCGAGCGGCGCCGACCTGTCGAAGCCGGACGTGATCGCCGACACCATGGCCTTCATGTTCGAGACGCGTGCGGTGATCCGGCCGACGCAGCAGGCGATCGACGCCGCACACCGGCAGCGCGACTACCAGGCCTGCTGGGCCGGACTGCAGAAGCATTTCGTCGCGCCGCGCTGAGCCGCTTTCGCGGCGCGTTCACGATGTCGCGCTAGGCTCCGTCCATTCCGCAGATGGAGACGTGCCGATGACCCGCAAGCTTCCGATCCTGGTGTTGCTCGCCATCGCGCTCGCCGCGTGCAATGCCGAGCGCCCCGCCGACAACGCGCAGGCGCCAGCCACGCCGCCGGTCGCCGATCAGCCGGCGCAGGACGTCCCGCCCGCCACAGCACCCGCCACAGGTCCTGCGCGCTTCGACGGGTATGGCGACATGCGTTTCGGCATGACCTACGCAGAGGTGAAGAAAGCCTGGGGCGGGGAGTTGAACGGCAAGCCCGGTGCCGGCGAGATCTGCTATTACCTCACCCCGAAGTGGGTGAAGACGCCGGCCGAATTCGCCTTCATGATCGAATCCGGCAAGTTCGTCCGCTACGATGTCGGCAACGACAAGGAAGTGGCGCCCGGCGGCGGCAAGCGCAGCATGAGCGCCGACGAGGTCCGCAAGCTGTATCCCGGCCGCATCGTGGAACAGCCGCACAAATACGTCGAAGGCGGCAAGGTCCTGCGCATCAAGGCCGACGATGGCAGCGGTGGCGTGCTGATGTTCGAGACCGACGCCGCCGGCAAGGTCACCGAATGGCGCGTGGGCCAGCCACCGCAGGTCGATTACGTCGAGGGCTGTTCCTGACCAGCGTGCCCGAGCGGCGAGGCCCGATTCGCATCGCTGCGCCGGCACCGGTCTAGAATCGGCCATCGCATCGCACCATCTGCACAGGGAGAAGACGTCATGGCGGCTGCGCTCGGATTCTTCATCCTCGGCCTGCTGCTGCTGGCACTGGGCGGCGACTCGATCGTCAAGGGCGCCTCCGGGCTGGCGCAGCGGCTCGGCCTGTCCCCGTTCGCGGCGGGGCTGGTGCTGGTGGCATTCGGCACCTCGCTGCCGGAACTCGCGGTCAACCTGCGCGCGGTCTGGGTCGGCAGCCAGGCGCTGGCGCTGGGCAACGCGGTCGGCAGCAACGTCGTCAACTTCGGCCTGACCCTGGGCGCAGCGGCACTCACCGCGCCATTGCTGGTGCGCTGGCGCGCGCTGGTGCCGCTGCTGCTGTGCTTCATCGCCGGCAGCGTGGCGCTGATCGGGTTCGGGCTGGACGGCGTGCTCGGCCGCACCGAAGGCGTGATCCTGCTGCTGGCGTTCGTCGCGGTGGTGGCATTCGCGCTGGCGCGCAGTCGCCGTGAGGTCCCGGAACTGCAGGACGTTATTACAGCATTCGCCGGCACCCGCACCGATCTCGGCCTCAACCTGCTGCGCTTCGGGCTGGCGGTCGTGCTGCTGTATTTCGGCGCGCGGCTGGTGGTGCAGCACGCGCCGGTGATCGGTGCCGCGCTCGGGATGGCGCCGTTGCTGACCGGCCTGATCGTGGTCGCGATCGGCACCGCGTTGCCGGAAGTCGCAGCCGCGGTCGTCGCCGCGAGCCGCGGGCAGGGCGACATGGTGGTCGGCCACGTGGTGGGGTCGAGCCTGTTCAACCTGCTGGTCGTGGTCGGTGGCATGGCGGCGTTCCGGACCGTGCCGCTGCCGGCGTCGTTCGTGCATTTCGAGCTGCCGGCCGCGCTGGCATTCGCGCTGGTGCTGTATCCGATGCTGCGTGGTGACCTGCGCATCAGCAAGGTCGAAGGTGGCGTGCTGCTGGCGGCATTCGCGGCGTGGCTGCTGTTCGAGTTGTACACGCTGCAATCCTGAGCGCCGGCGCGGCGCGTCCAAGGGTGGGCACGCCGCGCGCGAAGCTGCGGTTAGACTGCAGGGCCGTTGCCCGACGACGCACGTGCGCCTGCCCATGGCCATCGCCCTTCGCCGATCCCCGTGCATCCTGCTGACTGGCGTGCTGCTGGCGATGCCGCTTACCGCGTTCGCGGCCGGGGTGCAAGTCGACCTGACTTCGCACTGGGCGGGCTATGCCGCGATCGCGATCTTCGTGCTTGCCTACGTGGTGGTGGTGCTGGAGGAATTCACCCATCTGCGCAAGTCGCAACCAGTGATCCTCGCCGCGGGCGTGATCTGGGCGATGCTGGCGGCGGTGGTCGCGATGCGCGGCGATGTCGAGCTGGCGCATACCGCGGTGCGCGAGTACCTGCTCGAGTACGCCGAGCTGCTGCTGTTCCTGCTTGCCGCCATGACTTATGTCAATGCGATGAGCGAGCGCCGCGTGTTCGATGCGTTGCGCGCCTGGCTGTTGCGACGCAATCTGGGTTATCGCCAGTTGTTCTGGCTGACCGGCCTGCTGGCGTTCGCGCTGTCGCCGTTGCTCGACAACCTGACCACGGCTCTGGTGATGTGCGCGGTGCTGCTGGCACTCGGTGCCGGCAATGCGCGTTTCGTCGGCGTGGGTTGCGTCAACATCGTGGTTGCGGCCAACGCCGGTGGCGCCTTCAGCCCGTTCGGCGATATCACCACGCTGATGGTGTGGCAACGCGGCATCATCGAGTTCTGGACCTTCTTCGCGCTGTTCCTGCCGGCGTTGGTGAACTGGCTGGTGCCGGCGGCATTGATGCATTTAGCGGTTCCCGCCGGCGCTCCGCCGGCCAACGACGACCGGGTACGGCTGAAGCGGGGCGCGTACGTGATCTTGGCGCTGTTCGCGATGACCATCGCGCTGGCAGTCGGTTTCCACAGCATCCTGCATCTGCCTCCGTTCCTGGGCATGATGACCGGCCTCGCGCTGCTGCAGGTCTACGGCTGGTGGCTGCAGCACACCGCGCGCATGCAGGAGGCCGCGGAGTTCGCGCGCGAGGGTGTGCCGGGCGAGATGGATGCATTCGACAGCTACGAGCAGATCGCGCGTGCCGAGTGGGACACGCTGTTGTTCTTCTTCGGCGTGATCATGTGCGTCGGTGCCCTTGGATTCTGCAGCTATCTCGCCCTGGCCTCGCAGCAGTTCTACGGCGAACTGGGTCCGACCACGGCGAACGTGCTGGTCGGCGTGCTCTCGGCCGTTCTCGACAATATCCCGATGATGGTCGCGGTGCTGCAGATGAATCCGGACATGAATACCGGCCAGTGGCTGCTGGTAACGCTGACGGCAGGTGTTGGCGGCAGTCTGCTATCCATCGGTTCGGCGGCCGGGGTGGCGCTGATGGGCCAGGCGCGCGGGCAGTACACCTTTTTCAGCCATCTGAAATGGACCTGGGCGATCGCGCTGGGCTATGCGGCGAGCGTTGCGCTGCATCTGTGGATCAACGCCCGCTATTTCGACTGAGCCGGCGCTGCAGGACGCGGGACGCGCCATGCGATTCCCGCGTGATGTGGAGTGCATCGCTATAATCGCGCAATGAAAACTCCAGGCGCCGCGGTGCGCGCCGTGCGCATTATTCCCGAGCGCGCGATGCAGGCGCTGTCCGAATTCTTCCGGCTGCAGGCCGCAGGCGGGATCGTGCTGATCGTCGCCGCAGTGCTGGCAGTGATCTGCGCCAACTCGCCGCTGGAGGAATTTTACG
>JBDSFV010000135.1:0-6280 GCA_039919355.1 Luteimonas sp.
ACCTCGCCCTGTTCCAACGCATGCGTGCGGGAGAATTCCCCGATGGTGCGCGGACACTGAGGGCGAAGATCGACATGGGTTCGGGCAACATCAACCTGCGCGATCCCGCCCTCTACCGGATCAAGCACGTCGAGCACCAGAACACCGGCGATGCGTGGCCGATCTATCCGATGTACGACTACGCGCACTCGCTCAGCGATGCGATCGAAGGCATCACCCACTCGCTGTGCACGCTCGAGTTCGAGGACCACCGCCCGCTGTACGACTGGTGCGTGGACAAGGTCGACCTCGCGCACACGCCGGAGCTGCTGGCCTCGCTGCTCGCCAGGGGAATGCCGAACGAGGCCAGCAAGCCGCGCCAGATCGAGTTCTCGCGCGCCAACCTCAACTACACCGTGATGAGCAAGCGCAAGCTGATGGCGCTGGTGCAGGCCGGCCTCGTCGACGGCTGGGACGACCCGCGCATGCCGACGCTGCAGGGCATCCGCCGCCGCGGCTACACGCCGGCCTCGCTGCGTCTGTTCGCCGATCGCATCGGCGTCAGCAAGCAGAATTCGCTGATCGACTTCTCGGTACTGGAAGGCTGCCTGCGCGACGACCTCGACGCGGCCGCGCCACGGCGGATGGCGGTGATCGATCCGCTCAAGCTGGTGATCACCAACCTGGATGCCGCGCACGAGGAATCTCTGACGTTCCCGAACCACCCGAAAGACGAGGGTTTCGGCTCGCGCAGGGTGCCGTTCTCGAATGCGCTGTGGATCGAGCGCGATGACTTCGAGGAAGTGCCGCCGAAGGGCTTCAAGCGCCTGATCCCGGATGGCGAAGTGCGCCTGCGCGGCGCCGGCATCTTTCGCTGCAACAAGGCCGTCAAGGACGCCGACGGCAAGGTGGTGGAAGTGCGCGGCGAACTCGATCCCGAGTCGCGCCCCGGCATGGCCGGTGCCGACCGCAAGATCAGGGGCACCATCCACTGGGTCAGCGCCAAGCACGCTGTGGCCGCCGAGCTGCGCCTGTACGACCGCCTGTTCGCAGTGCCAGACCCGGACAACGACGCGGGCGGCAAGGCCTACCAGGATCACCTGAACCCGGATTCGCGTCGCAGCGTGACCGGCTACGTCGAGCCGGCAGTCGCCGAAGCCGTGCCGGAGCAGTCGTTCCAGTTCGAGCGCATCGGCTACTTCGTCGCCGATCGCTACGACCACAAGTCGACTGTGCCCGTGTTCAACCGCAGCGTCACGCTGCGCGACACGTGGGCGCAGAAGGGAGGCTGACGATGGCCCTGTCACGCCTTGGGATGTGCTGCCTGGTTGGCCTGCTGGCATCGGCGCTTGCTGCCTGCGCTGCTCCCGCGCCGGAGCCTGCCGCGCAACCCGAAGCGGCATCGGTCGATCCTGCCGCGGCGGTTCCCCCCTTGCCCGCGACCACCGACAAGGTGCCAACACCACTGGACAAGCTGAAACCGCGCACGGGCGGTCCGCTGCCGCCGCAGGTACTTCCGGAACCGGCGAAGCTCGATGCCAGCTGCCATAGCGATGCCGATTGCACGATCAAGAACGTCGGCAACTGCTGTGGCTATTATCCTGCTTGCGTCAATGTCGACAGCCCGACCGATCCGGCCGGCGTGCAGGCGCAATGCGCGAAGCAGGGAACGATGTCCGCCTGCGGATTCCAGGAGATCGCCGCCTGCACCTGCCAACAGGGCCAATGCATGGCGCAGGACGCAGCCGGCACGGTGCGCTGATGCTGCTGGCGCAGGTCCACCTGACGCTGCCGGTGTGGGTGCACGATATCGTCGACGGCAACCACAGCTACACCAGTGACGAGGACAAGGTCGCGCTGGCGATCGCGTTGTCGCGGCACAACATCGAAGCCCGCAGCGGCGGCCCGTTCGGTGCCGCGGTGTTCGGCGAGGACGATCGCATCATCGCCATCGGCGTCAACCGCGTGTTGCAGCAGAACTGCTCGCTCGCGCATGCCGAGTCCATGGCCTGCATGCTGGCGCAGCAGCGCCTGCAACGCGCCCGCCTCAACGAGGACGGCCGCCGGATCACGTTGGCAACCTCTTCGCAGCCGTGTTGCCAATGCTATGGCGCGACCTTCTGGGCCGGCATCGACCGCCTGCTGATCGGCGCGCGCAGCGAGGACGTGATGACGCTGACCGAGTTCGACGAGGGCCCGCTGCCGGCCGACTGGATCGGCGAACTCGAGCATCGCGGCATCGCCGTGGTGCGCGACCTGCAACGCGAGGCCGCCTGCGACGTGTTGCGTGCTTACGGCGAACAGGGCGGACAGTTCTATTGACGGCCTGCTTTGCTATTGCCGCGCCGGCTTCGAGCCCGAACTCGCCGCCGAACTGAGCGAGCGCGCGGCGCAGGCCGGTTACGGTGGCCATGCGCGTGCCGATCGCGGCAGCGGCCATGTCGTCTTCGCCGGCGTGGATGGCGCGGAGCTGTCGCGCGCATTGCCGTGGCGCGAGCTGATCTTCGCGCGGCAGAAGCTGGTACTGCTCGCCGAATTGCGCGGACTGGACCCGGGCGATCGCATCACTCCGATCCTGCAGGCCTTGCACGGCATGTCCGCATTCGGCAGCCTGCTGGTCGAGCATCCTGATTCGGAATCGGGCAAGCCACTGGCCGGGCTTGCGCGCAGTTTCAGCAATGCATTGCGACCGGCATTGCGCAAGGCCGGCGTGCTCGACACACGCGACGACGATACGCGGCCACGGCTGCACGTCTGCTTCGTCGCCGGCGACCATGCTTTCCTCGCCCGCAGCGATCCGCGCGACAGCGCGCCGTGGCCGCTCGGCATCCCGCGCCTGAAAGTCCATGCCGATGCGCCCTCGCGCTCCACACTCAAGCTCGAGGAGGCTTTGCTGGTCCTGCTCGACAGCGACGAACGCAGCCACCTGCTGCAACCCGGCATGCGTGCCGCCGACCTCGGCGCCGCGCCCGGCGGCTGGACCTGGGTGCTGTCGCGCCAGGGCCTGCGCGTCACCGCGATCGATAACGGGCCGTTGCGGCCGCACGTGCTCGACAGCGGCCTGGTCGAACACCTGCGCGCGGACGGCTTCGGCTGGCAGCCATCGCAGCCACTGGACTGGATGGTCTGCGACATGGTCGAGCAGCCGCGCCGCGTCGCCGAGCGCATGGCGACCTGGCTGCGCGAAGGCTGGTGCCGGCAGTCGATCTTCAACCTCAAGCTGCCGATGAAAAAGCGCTGGCATGAAACGCGCCTGTGCCTGGAATTGTTCGCCGAACAGGCCCGGCGCCCACTGGCGATCCGCGCGCGCCAGCTGTACCACGACCGCGAGGAGGTCACCGTTTTCGCCGCACGGCGCACCAGATGAGTTGTTCAGCCGCCATTGCGCGGCTTTACACCGGCTTTACCTCGCGCCGTCTACGGTCACTTGGTATGACCAACGACGAGGTTCGCCAAATGAGCAACAAGACGCAGGTACTGACGTTCGCCATGCTCGCAGCGCTCGGCATGTCCGGCAGTGTGTTCGCACAACAGGCCGCCAGCGGGAAGGTCGAAGAAGTGGTGGATGAGAAGGCCAAACAGGCCGTCAAGGATGCCGAAACCGCGCGTGCAGAAGCGGAGTCGGCGCAAGAGGCCGCACAGGCCGCCGCTGACACCCGGGACGCCGGCGCCGTGAGCGCGCAAGGCGCTGCCAAAGCAGCTGCCACCGCCAGCACCGCCGACCAGGCGTCGATCGATGCCCAGGCCGCGGCGAATCAGGCCATGAACGCAGCCAACCAGGCACAGGCCGCCAAGTCCGCCATCGAAGGCGACACCGCCCAGCCGATGGATGCCGTCGGGCAGGCCGTGCAGGCCGCCAGCGAGACCAGCGCTGCGACCGCGGCTGCCAGCAATTCCGCTGCAACCGCGGAAGCCGCTGCATCCGCCACCGCCCAGGCCGTATCCGAACCGCCGGCTGCGCCGATGGCTCCTGCTGCTCCGATGCCGCCGGTGAGCTCCAATGCCTCCACCACCGCCGAGGTCACTGTCACCTCGCATCCGGGCAACCCGGCCCCGCGAGAGCCCGTCGATTTCGATGCGTTGGACAGCAACCACAACGGCAGCATCAGCCGCGCGGAAGCCAAGGGCAATGCGGCCCTGACGTACGAGTTCCGGCTTCTCGACCGCAACCACGACGGTCGCCTGAGCAGGAAAGAGATGACGGGCTGGCACGAATGAGCGCCCGTTTCGATTGACACGCAACGCCCCGCATTTGCGGGGCGTTGTCGTTTGTGCGGTCAGACGCCGGACGCGCGCCGCCAGAACAGCTGCGCCAGCGGCGGCACGCGCCCCGCAAATCCGAGAAGGGAACCGCGCAGCAAGGTCGCCACGACAGCGTCGCTGCTGAAGATGCGGTTGAGTCCGTCGAAAGCATATGCCGCCATCGCATTTTCGCTCTTGCGCGTGCGTGCCCAGCGGGCGAGTCGTTGCGGCGCGGTCCAGTCGGCGCGCGCAGCCTGCGCCGCGACGATGCCATCGCGCAATGCGACGACATCGCGCAGGCCGAGGTTCACACCCTGCCCCGCCAGCGGATGTACCACGTGCGCGGCATCGCCGAGCACCAGCACGCGTCCGCGGGCGTAGTCATGTACCAGTTGCCGGCGAAGCGGGAATACGGCGCGTGGCGACAGCACTTCCACCTCGCCCAGCCGCGCATCGAACGCGCGCGTGAGTGCACGGCCAAAGGCGTCATCGTCGAGCGCGAGCATGCGCCCGGCCTCATCTTCAGGCAGCGTCCACACGATCGAGTTCCTGCGTCCGCGCGAAGCAGGATCCTCGCTGCCGTCCGCGCACGGCAGGAAGGCGAGCGGCCCGCCCGGCAGGAAGCGCTGCCACGCCGTGTCCTGGTGCGGCTGCGCAGTACCGACGTAGGCGACGATGCCGCGCTGCGCGTAGTCGCGACGGTCGACGTCGAGGCCGGCAAGCCGGCGCAGCGTCGACTCGGCGCCGTCGGCAGCGATCGCCATGCCGGCTTCGACCAGCGATCCGTCATCCAGCTGCAGGCGCACGCCGGTGTCGTCCTGTTCGAGGGCTTCCACCCGCGCCGGACAATGCACGCGCACGCCGGCCGCCGGCAACGCCGCCCACAGGCGGTCGACCAGCAGGCCGTGCTCGACGATCCAGCCGAGTTCGCGACGCCCGAACGCATCCGCGTCGAACACAAGTTCGCCACCGCCGGATGCATCCCACACCCGCATCCGTCGATAGGCATGCGCGCGGGCAGCGATGACGGCACGCCATGCACCGAACTCGTCGAGCAACGCCGCGTTGTCCGGTGCGAATGCATACACGCGCAGGTCGGGGCGATCGGCTTGCCAACGCGCCGGCACCATGCCTTCGACCAGCGCGACTTCAAGGCCGCGCCTGGCCAAGGCCAGCGCCGCCGCGGTGCCGACGACGCCGCCACCGACGATCGCAACATCGAGCCGGCCGCGGCGACTCATCCGCGGTCCCGGCACAACTGCGGCACATCGCCGCGATACCCCATCGCGCCGCCGACCAGCAGCGCCTGCGCCGACGCCAATCGGTCCAGCGCCAGCAGGCCGAGGCTGCGCAACGGACGCAGCAGCGGCGCCGGGTTCGCGGTGAGGCGCGCGAGGCCGTCGGAAAACGCCAGCGTGCGCTCGCGGTCATCCCGGCGTCGTTGCGCATAGGCGGCGAGCAGGTCTTCGGCGCCGGGATCGCCCTGGCTTTCGATCAGTTCCGCCAGCGTCAACGCATCGCGCAGGCCGAGGTTGAATCCCTGCGCGCCGATCGGATGCAGCGTCTGCGCGGCATTGCCGACCAGCACTGCACGCGTTGCGGTGATGCTGGTGGCACGTACCCGGATCGCCGCATACGTGCTGCGCACGCCCGCAGACAGAAAACGGCCGACCCGCCAGCCGAACGCCTGTTGCAGGCGCGCGAGGAACGCCGCCTCGTCGAGCGCAGCCACTGCATCGACCACGTCGCGCGCGACGCCATGGACCACGCCGTAATGGCGATCACTGCGCGGCAGCAACGCGGTCGGACCGTCGTCGCCGAAACGTTCGTACGCGGTGCCGTCGGGCGCGCGTTCGGCGCGCACGCGTGCAACGAACAGGGTCTGCGCGTAGTCATGTTCGTCGGCGGCAATGCCGAGCGCGTCGCGCACGCCGCTGCGGGTGCCATCGGCGGCGATCAGCAGCCGGGTCGACAGCGTGCGTTCGCCGCTGTCGTCGACGATGCGCAAGACGCCTGCGGATCGTCGACGACAGCGGCGAACGCACGCTCTCGGCCCGCT
>JBDSFV010000136.1:0-3025 GCA_039919355.1 Luteimonas sp.
AGGTCCGGAAGTAGGTGTCGATGAAGCGCTGGTGGTCGCCGTAGACGGTGCGCATCTGCCCCGGCCAGGAATCCAGCAACACCAGGTTGCCCGCGGCCTCGCCTTCGAGCACGCCCCCGTTGGCGTCGACCAGCGCCGGTTGCACGCCGAAGAACGGCCTGGTCGCCGAACCGGGCTTGAGGTCGGTCGCACCGGGCAATGGCGTGATCAGGATGCCGCCGGTTTCGGTCTGCCACCAGGTGTCGACGATCGGGCAACGCGCATCGCCCACGACTTCGTGGTACCAGCGCCAGGCCTCTGGATTGATCGGCTCGCCGACCGTGTCGAGCAGGCGCAGCGATTGGCGCGAGGTCCGCTTCACCGGCGCGTCGCCGTCGCGCATCAGCGCGCGGATCGCGGTCGGCGCGGTGTAGAAGATCGTGACCGCGTGCCGGTCGATCACCTGCCAGAAGCGCGACACGTCCGGCCAGTTCGGCACACCCTCGAACACCAGCGCGGTCGCGCCGTTGGCGAGCGGGCCGTAGACGATGTAGCTGTGCCCGGTGATCCAGCCGACGTCGGCGGTGCACCAGTAGACGTCGTCCTCGCGCAGGTCGAACACGCACTCGTGCGTGTAGCTGGCGAAGACGAGGTAACCGCCGGTGGTGTGCAGCACCCCTTTCGGTTTTCCGGTCGAGCCGGAGGTGTAGAGGATGAACAGCGGATCCTCGGCATTCATGCGTTCGGGCTCGCACTGCGCCGGCTGGCTGTCGACGACGGCGTCGTACCAGCGATCGCGCGGCATCTGCATGTCGACCGCGGCCTTCGTATGCCGCACGACCAGCACGGTTTCGACCGAGTTCGTGCCCGGCAGCTGCAGCGCGGCATCGACGTTGGCCTTGAGCGGAATCTTTTTGCCGCCGCGCAGGCCTTCGTCGGCGGTGATGACCAGCTTGCTGCCGCAGTCGCCGATGCGGTCGGCGATCGACTGCGGCGCAAAGCCGCCGAACACCACCATGTGGATCGCGCCGATGCGGGCGCAGGCCAGCATCGCGACCACGGCCTCCGGAATCATCGGCAGGTAGATCGTGACCCGGTCGCCCTTGCGCACGCCGAGGTTGCGCAAGGCGTTGGCAAGGCGGCAGACGCGCGCGTGCAGGTCGCGATAGCTGATGCGTTCGGCCGGCAACGCCGGATCGTCGTGCTCGAAGATCAGGGCAGGTTTGTCGCCGCGCGTGGCGAGATGCCGGTCGAGGCAGTTGACGCTGGCGTTGAGCTCGCCATCGGCGTACCAGCGGATGCGGAAGTCGTCGAGGTCGAAGCTGGTGTCCTTGACCTGCGTCGGCGGCTGCATCCAGTCGAGGCGTTGCGCGATCCGGCCCCAGAACGCGTCGGGCTGCGCGACGGACTCGGCGTACAGGCGCGCGTAGTCGTCGCGGGTGATGCGTGCCTGCGCAGCGAAGGCGGCGGACAGCGGATGGACGGACTCGATCATGCCCCCTCCTGCGAGCTGATGGCCGCAGTGTGCCCCAGCGCCGCGGCGCTTGCGACGTCATGCACGGCGGGCGGGCACCGTAGAGCGGAGCTCTGCTCCGCTGCGCGAGCCCATGCAACATGAGCAGCCGAGCAGAGCTCGGCTCTACGGGTCGGCTAGCGCGGCGGCGTGGCGAGCTCGCGGGCGTCGAGAAAACCATCGCCGTTTCGGTCCTGGCGGCCAAATGCGGCGGCCAGTCGCGCACGATGTTCGTTGCGGGTCAGTGGCTGGCCGCGGCCTCCGGGCTGTTCCGCCGGCGACAGCACGCCGTCGCGGTCGTGATCCATGGCGTCGAAGGCGTAGCTCAGCCAGTCCTGGTATTCGACCAACGAGACGCGACCATCGCCATCGCGATCCATGCGCGCCAGATACTCAGTCGATGCCCGCACTTGCGCCGCCGCTACGCACGGCAACAACAGGCAGCTGGCGGCGCAGACCAAAAAGCCCGGCCAGTGACGGCCGGGCTTTGGATGACGCACAGGGCGGGATTCGCCCAACTCAGGCGCGTACCGACTGCAGCGAATAGCCCTTCAGCCGCGCCGAGAACTCCTGCAGCGCGCGGTTGCCGCTGGCCTCGGCCTCGTGGCACCAGGTCTGCAGGCTGTGCAGGGTGTCGCTGGCGTTCTGGCTGCGCACTTCCAGTACCGCAGCCAGGCGCGCGCGGTGTTCGACCAGCGCCCGGATGCGCGGTCGCTGCGCGACCCACGACTGCAACTGCTGGCGTGCGTCGGGCTTGAGCCAGCGACCGTCGTCGGCCAGGCCCTTGCGCAGCTTGCGCGGCAGCAGCGAGCGCAGCCTGGCGCCGGCCGCGCTCGCTTCCTCGCGCAGCGCCGGCTTGAGCACGTCGCGCTGGTAGTCGGTCATCGCCTGGAAGCGGATCGCCAGCAGCGCCTTCAGGGTGTCGGTGTCGGGCACGCTGATGTTGGGACGCACGTTGAGCGACGGCGCCACACGCAGCACCTTGGCAAGACCCATCGCCTCGAACGCCTTGATCACGCCCCAGCCCAGGTCCAGTTCCCATTTGCGCAGCGCGAACTTGGCCGAGCTCGGGAAGGCGTGGTGGTTGTTGTGCAGCTCTTCGCCGCCGATCCACACGCCCCAGGGCGTGAGATTGGTGGCGGTGTCGTCGGTCTCGAAGTTGCGGTAACCCAACCAGTGGCCGAGGCCGTTGACCACGCCGGCGGCCCAGAACGGAATCCACAGCATCTGCACCGCCCACACCGCGACGCCGGCGAAGCCGAACAGCGCGAAGCTCAGGAACAGCAGCAGGGTCGGGCCCAGGGTCGCGTGCGGGGTGTAGAGGTGGCGCTCGATCCAGTCGTCCGGGCAGCCCTTGCCGTACTTCTCGATCGACTCGCGGTCGCAGCGGGCCTCGCGGTACAGCTCGACGCCCCGCCAGAACACGGTCTTGATGCCCTTCTGCACCGGGCTGTGGGGGTCTTCCTCGGTCTCGCACTTGGCGTGGTGCTTGCGATGGATCGCGACCCATTCCTTCGTGACCATCGACGTGGT
>JBDSFV010000137.1:0-15737 GCA_039919355.1 Luteimonas sp.
TGGCCACCCGCGAAGGCGCGGTGCAGGCGCGCGCGGCGCTGCTGCCGCAGATCAACGGCACCGCCACGCTGCAGCGTTCCCGCAGCGATGGCTCCTCGACGCGGCAGCAGTTCGACGAGGACACCGGACAGCCAGTGCTGTTCAACGTCGACAGCCAGAGCGAGAACACCTCGCGCAATCTGGAGGTCAACCTGCGGCAGATGGTCTACGACCGCAGCAACTTCACCCGCCTGCAGAGCCAGGACGCGCTCAGCCGCGCCAGCGACTTCCAGCTGGAGTCGGCCGGCGATTCGCTGGTGACGCGCACCTCGCAGGCCTATTTCAACGTGCTGGTCGCGATCGAGACGCTGGCCGCCGCCGAGGCGCAGGAAACGGCGCTGAAGAAACAGTTCGACTTCGCCAGCAAGCGGCTGGAAGTCGGCCTGGCGCCGATCACCGACGTGCACGAGGCACGTGCGCAATACGACAGCGCCCGCGCCAACACCATCGTCACCCGCAATGCCCTGGAGGATGCCTACCAGGCAGTCGCCGAGATCACCGGCCAGCCGGTCCGCAACCTCAAGGGCCTGCCAGAGGATTTCCAGCCGGCACTGCCGAGCGAGCAGGGAGGGGAGGACTGGGTCAATGCCGCGATCCAGAACAATCCGGCGCTGATGGCCAAGCAGTTCCAGGTGCAGTCGACCGAGGCCAACGTCGAGACCGCTCGCGCCGGGCACTGGCCCACGCTCTACTTCAATGGCACCTATGGCGACCGCAAGAGCGATGGCTCGTCGACCGACAATCTTGACAGCAGCACGACTGATTTCGAGAACCGCAGCAAATCCCGCAGCATCGGCCTGTTCTTGCGCGTGCCGATCTTCTCCGGTGGTGCCGTCTCGTCGAAGGTGCGGCAGGCGCTGGCACAGCGCGATGTCGCCGCCGACGAACTCGAGCAGCAGAAGCGCGCGCTGGTGCGCAATACCCTCAATTCGTATCAGACCCTCGTTGCCGGCATCAGCGAGGTCGAGGCGCGGCGGCTGGCGCTGGTGTCCGCGCGCAGCGCCTATGACGCCTCGCAGGTCGGGCTCGAGGTCGGTACCCGCACCGTGCTCGACGTGCTGAACAACCAGCAGACCCTGTTCAACGCCGAGCGCGAATTCGCGCTGGCGCGCTACAACTTCCTGCAGAACCGGCTGCTGCTGGAACAGGCCGCCGGCACCCTGGACATCGCCGACGTGCAGGACGTCAACCGCCTGCTGACCGTCAATGCCGAGGCGCAGCTTGCGCCGGGCGATACCACGCCCTGAGCTGGCCGCGACGTCGTCTTCATGGCAGGTCCGACGCGATCGACGCCAGCGTGCGTTGCAGCGCACCGCGTCCCTGTTCGACCAGCACGCGCGCGGCCGCGACCATCGCCGCGCGTGCATCGGAATCGGCCAGCAAGTTCGCGATGTGCTCGCCGACTTCCGCGGCATCGGCGCCGATCCGCAACGCGCCCGCCTGCGTCAACTGCGCGGCGATGTCGCTGAAGTTGTGCAGGTGCGGGCCGGTGACGACCGCGGTGCCGACCACCGCCGGCTCCAGCAGGTTGTGCCCGCCGACATCCTGCAGGCTGCCACCGACGAAGGCCGCGTCCGCACAGGGGTAGAACGACATCAGTTCGCCGAGCGTATCGACCACGAACACCGCATCCTCGCGATCGGGCCACTGCGTCAATCGTCGCGTCGCCACCCGCCAGCCGGCATCGACCGCCTGCTGCGCCACCGCCTTGAAACGTTCTGGATGCCGTGGCGCCCACAGCAACAGCAGGTCGGGCCAGCGGCCGCGCAGGCGGCGGTGGATCGCGATCACCGCGGCCTCCTCGTCGGCGTGCGTGCTCGCGGCGATCCACACCGGACGTGCGCCGATGCGCTCGCGGAATGCCGCGGCGAACGCGGGCCAGTCTTCGCCGGCGGCGATGTCGTATTTCAGGTTGCCGATGACCGTGGTGGCGGCGCGCGTGGCGCCGAGGCGCACGAAGCGCTCGCCGTCGCCGGCAGACTGCGCAAGCACGCCGTGCAACGTGCGCAATGCAAGCCCGACCAGCGGCCGCAGCATCCGATAGCCGCGCAGCGAGCGCTCCGACAGGCGCGCGTTGACGATGTAGGCCGGCACGCCATGGTCGCGGCATCCGAACAGCAGGTTCGGCCACAGCTCGGTTTCCAGGATCAGTGCCAGCCGTGGTTGGTAATGATCAAGGAAACGTCCGACCGCCCCTGGCAGGTCATAGGGCAGGTAGACGTGCTCCACGGCGTTTCCCCACAGCGCGCGCACCCGTGTCGATCCGGTCGGGGTGATCGTGGTCAGCAACAGGCGCAGGTCCGGACGCGCGGTGCGCAATGCATTCACCAGCGGTGCCGCGGCATTGACCTCACCCACCGAGACCGCGTGCACCCACACCGTCGCCGCGTGCGGCGCATCGCCATAGACCGCGTAGCGCTCGTTCCAGCGCTGGAAATACGCGCCCTGGCGGAAGCCGCGACAGATCAGGTGGTACACGGTGACCGGCACCAGCAGGTAAAGCGCCGCCGAATACAGGCCGCGCAGCACTCGTTCGACGGCCTGTTCGAGGGGATTGTCCTGCATCGCGACAGCATAGCGAAGCCAGGCAGCGGTGCGGACCATGGCCGCCGGTAGAATCCATGCATGCCTGCCGCAGAAAAGCTCCCGCCACCGCCGCTGGGCCCGCGCCATTGGCCGACGTGGCTGGGCATCGGCACGATGGCGGCGATGGCGCGGCTGCCGTGGCCGCTGCAGCGCGTGCTCGGTCGCGGCCTCGGCGCGCTGTTGCGCGCGACGCTGGGCGCGCGCCGCCGCATCGCCGTGCGCAACCTCGAACTGTGTTTTCCGGAACTCGCCACCGATGCCCGCGATGCACGGTTGCGTGAACACTTCGCCGCGCTCGGCATCGGCGTGTTCGAGTTCGCGCGCGCATGGTGGGGTTCGGCCGCGCCGCTGCGGCGCGGCCTGCAGCTGGAAGGCCTGCAACACCTCGCCGCCGCGCGCGAAGGCGGCCGTGGCGTGATCGTGGTGTCGGGCCACTTCACCACGCTCGAGGTCTGCGGTCGCCTGCTCTGCGATCACGTGCCGCTGGCGGGGATGTACCGGCCCTACCCGCAGCCGGCGATGGAATGGGCGGTGCGCCGCGGCCGCGCGCGCTATGCCGCGGCGATGTTCCCGAAGCAGGACGTTCGCGGCGCGGTGCGCCACCTCAAGCGTGGCGGCCTGCTGTGGTACGCGCCGGACCAGGATCCGAGCCGCGGCGACAGCGTCTACGTGCCGTTCTTCGGCCAGCCGGCGCACAGCCTGACCTCGACCCACCAGCTCGCGCGCCTGTCCGGCGCCGCGGTGCTGTTGTTCGAGCATGCACGCCGCGACGACGGTGGCTACACGCTGCGGTTGTGGCCGGCATTGGCCGGATTTCCGTCCCCCGATGCCACGGCCGACACCGCGCGGGTCATGGCCGGGATCGAGGCGATGGCGCGCGCCGCGCCGGCGCAATACCTATGGATCCACCGCCGCTTCAAACGCCGGCCCGACGGCGTCTCGCCCTACGCTTGATCCCGCGGCAGCTGCCGCTGCGCTTCCAGCAGCTTGGCGTATTTCAGGAATGCATAGAACGCCTGTGTCTTCGCGGCAAAGAAGCCGGCCCAGCCGTTGAGGCAATAGCGCTTGCCGAAATACAGCCTGGCGAACGCGAACGGCGGATACAGGAACAGGCGCAGCGCCAGCAGCCGCGGAGCCGCCTGCTTCTGCGGACCATAGCCCTGGAACGGCTGCTGCGCCACGCGCGCCGTGGCCCTGTGCGATTGCGACGGTGGCATCGGTCGAATGCGAATCGAGCAACACGATCTCGTCGCAGAATCCCGGGCTGGCGAGGCAGGCGTCCAGCGTCGCCGCGTTGTTGCAGGTGGTCACCACGCCGGACAGCGGCGCCCGCGCCTCAGCCGCCATCGTCTTCATCGCGCGCCAGCAGGCTACCGGCATACAGCGCCGCCAGCAGCAACGTCACACCGCCCCAGAAGGTCGAGTAGAACGCGAGATGGGTGTTGAACGGGAAGACGGTCGCGGCCAGCGCCAGCATCGCCGGCCGCGCACGATCGCGCGCCGGCGCCGGTGCGTAACGCCAGGCGCGCCACGCCAGCGCAGCACCCGCAAGCCAGGCCAGCAGGCCGAAGCCGCCGGTCTCGCTGAGGATCTCGAGCAGGATCTGGTGCGCGTGCAACGCCGGGCCCACGCCCCAGGCAGCGCGCATGCCGGGCTGCGGGTCGCACGCCGGAAATGCATCGCGGAAACCACGCGCACCGACGCCGTTGAACGGATGCGTGCGCACCATGCACGTCGCCGCGCCCCAGATCCGGGTGCGGCCCGACAACGCGATGTCGACGCCTTCGCGGTCCGCGGTCAATGCGTAGGTGGTGCGCACGATCCGTTCGCGCACCTGCGGCACCGACACGCTCAGCACGGCCAGCGCCAGCGCGCCGAACACGAACACACCCAGCAACCGTTTCGCTCCGAGCAGGCGCCAGCCGGAGAACAGCAGCACCAGCCCATAGGTGATCCATGACGCACGCGCGCCGGCGAGCAGGATGACGAGGCCGAGCGCGGCGGCGGCGGCGATCCAGCCGCCACTGCCGAAACGCTTGCCAGCGGCATGCAGCGCGAACGGCGACAGGCTCGCCAGCACCAGCCCGAGCTTCAGGTTGCACGGGCCAAGCACGCCGCTGAGGCGATCGACGCCGGCGACCTCGCCCGCCGGGCACATCGGATGCCCGCTGATCCATTGCTTGATGCTGTCGATGCCCCAGAACAAGGGACTGGTGCCGGTCAGCGCCTGCAGCAATGCGTCCAGTGTCCAGATAACGACGATCACGCCGAGCCCGGTGAAGGTGATGCGGCGGCCGCGCGCGTCGGCGACCGCAGCCGCGACCAGCCACAGGACCGGCAGGTACCGCAGGTCCACGACCGATTCCTGCAAGGCATGCGCGCGATCGATCGCATCGAACGCGGACACCAGTTCCGGCAGCCAGTAGGCGCAGAACAGCACGCTGGTCAGCGCCCACGCCGGCGCGCTGAGCAACGCAGTGCCGCCGCGGAACCGCGCCAGCAGCAACCTGGCGATCGCCACCAGTGCACCCAGCACCATCACGCCTTCGGCGTAGCCGGGTGCCGGCCACAACGCGACGAACGCCAGCACCCAGGCCGGTGCCCAGCGCCAGCCGATGGCCACGCGTGGCAGGTCAGTGGTCACGGACGAATCCGTCATCGGCGAGTTGTCCATAGAGGGCGAGCGTTGCTTCCTGCATCGCATGCAAGCTGTCGTGCATCGTAACCGGAGGCTGCGGCGGGTGCGCGAGGAGTTCGCGCGCTGTGCGCAGCAGCGCGTCCTCTTCGAACGGTGCAACCGCGCCCTGCGGCTGCCATGCCCGCAGCAGTTCGCCGACACCGCCATGCGCCCAGCCAAGCAGCGGACGCCCGACCGACAGCGCCTCGAACACGGTGCGGCCGAAGGCCTCGGGCTTGCGCGAGAGTTGCAGCACCAGGTCCGACGCCGCGTAGGCCCCGGCGATCGCCGCAGTCGGCGGCGTCGACGCGAGCGTATCGGCGACGCCGAGTCTTGCCGCCTCCCTTTCCAGTTTGGCGATGTAGGCGTCGCGGCCCGGCTGGCGCGCGCCGACGAACCACAAGCGCGCATCGATGCCGTCGCGGCGCAGGCCAGCGAGCAGCCGCAACGCATCGGCGTGGCCCTTCAGGCGTGTACCGCGACCGGGCAGCAGCAGCAAAGGGCCGTCGCCGCCGAGTTGCGGATGCAGTGCGGCGACACCCGCCCGCGCCGCGCGATCCGGCCACGGTGCACGCGGGAACGCGGCCGGATCGATGCCGCGCGGGATCACCTGCAGCTTGCCCGGATCGGTGCGCGGGTAATACCGCAGTACATGGTCGCGGACTGTCTGCGATACGCAGATCACGCGCTCACCGGACGCCATCACCGCGCTGTAGCGCGACGGCGAATTGAGCCCGTGCACGGTCGTCACGAAATGTGTGCTTGCAGCCGGCGCGCGCGTAGCGGCCGGCATGCCGCGCAAGGCGAAGCGCGCGAGCCAGGCCGGCAACCGCGAGCGCGCGTGCACGATGTCGACCCGCTCGCGCGCGAACAGCCGCCGCAATGCCGGCACATGGCGCAGGGTTGCCAGCGATTTGCGCCCGATGTCGAGCGCGACGTGCTCGGCGCCGAGGGACTGCAATTGCGGCACCAGGCGGCCACCGGCGGACACCACGATCGCGCGATGCCCGGCGCGCACCAGCGCGTCGGCGATCTCGAGGGTGGAGCGCTCGACCCCGCCGGAGTCCAGCGCGGGCAGCAATTGCGCAACCGTCAGCTTGCGGCTCATCCGCGCAAGGCCGCGGCGTTCAATCGACGAGGACGAAGCGTGCCCCGCAGTACGGGCAGTGCGATTCGCCGCCTTCGGCCTCGATCGCCAGGTACACGCGCGGATGCGAATTCCACAGCGCCATCGACGGCAGCGGGCAGCTGAGCGGCAGGTCGGCGCGATGCACCTCGTAGCACTGCTGCGCATTGGCGGGCGCGGTGGCGGTGTGGCGGACGGTTTCGGCCATGGCGCGGGCGTCGGTCGAAGCGGGGTGGGAAGTTTACCAGTGCCGCGGCGGCGAGGCGGCCTTGGGCTTGGAGCGTTCCGTCCGCTGCGCGGTTTCAGGAGCGTTCCGGCCGCGCAGCGGATTGAAGCTCTCAGACAGGCAAATCGAACAGCAACACATCGGCGATGTCTTCCCCACATCCACGCAAGCGATGGCTCCCTGATTCGCCGACGAAACCGAGCGCATCGCCGGCCGCAAGCTCGCGGCCATCAAACTCGACCGCACCCTGCGCCACGTGCAGCCAGTAGCGACGCGCCGGATCGAGCGCGAGCCCGACCGCCTCGCCCTCGCCGAGCAGCGCGCCGCGCAGCCACGCCTGCTGCCGGATCGCGAGGCTGTCGTCGCTACCATCGGGCGAAGCCAGCAGGCTCCAGCGTCCACGCCGCATGATCGGATCGAATGCCTGCTGTGCGTAGGCAGGCGCCGCGTTGACCCGGTCCGGCTGGATCCAGACCTGCAGGAAATGCACCGGCTCGGTTTTCGAATGGTTGTACTCGCTGTGCTCGACGCCGTGCCCCGCGCTCATCCACTGCAGCTCGCCGGGACGGATCACGCCGCCACCACCGGCGTTGTCCCGGTGCGCGAGCGCGCCGGACAACACGTAGCTGAGGATCTCCATGTTGGCGTGGCCATGCGGCGGGAAACCGGCGCCGGGCGCAACCCGATCCTCATTGATCACCCGCAGCGGGCCGAAGCCCATCCACTGCGGATCGTGGTAATGGCCGAACGAGAACGTGTGCCGGCTGTCGAGCCAGCCGGCATGCACGTCGCCGCGCGCGGCGGAGGGACGTTCGACGATCACCTTGCTACCTCGCCAACTTGCTTCGTTTCCGTTGCGCGCGCGGTCATTCGATGCGGCAGGCCTAGTCGAAACCCAGCCGCGGCGAACGCGCGAAGATGCTGGCCGGATCGCCGTGGCCGAGGTTGACGAGGAAGTTGGAGCGGATCCTGGTGCCGGCGAAAAACGCGGCATCGACCTTGGCGTTGTCGAAACCAGACATCGGCCCGCAGTCGAGGCCGAGCGCGCGTGCGGCGAGCAGCAGGTACGCGCCCTGCAGGCTGCCGTTGCGCAGCGCGATGGTGGTCAGGTCGGCCTCGGACTTGCTGTCGAACCACGACCTGGCATCGGTGTGCGGGAACAGCACCGGCGATTTCTCGTAGAAGGCCAGGTCATGGGCGACGATCACCGTCGCCGGCGCCGCCATGGTCTTCGC
This sequence comes from Luteimonas sp., assembly GCA_039919355.1. Lineage (GTDB taxonomy): Bacteria > Pseudomonadota > Gammaproteobacteria > Xanthomonadales > Xanthomonadaceae > Cognatiluteimonas. Next base: position 7,890 of record JBDSFV010000137.1, read on the forward strand.
GTAGTTACCTGCGTCCAGCGCCAGGCCCAGCTTCGCCTTGGCCTCCTGGGATTTGACGAACACGAACCGCGCCGGACAGGTGTTGGCGGTGGTCGGCCCGAACTTCAGCAGGTCGTACAGCTGGTGCAGGGTCGCGTCGCTGACCTCGCCGGAAAAGACGTTGTAGGTGCGGGCCTGGCGGAACAGCACGTCCAGCGCCTTCGCATCGAGCGGGGAAGCGGATAGCGGGTCGGTCATCGGGATTCCTGTGACGAAACGGACGCGTGGACTCTGTGGGCGTGTCCAACCACGGCCGGGAGCGCAGTGTAGAGTGTCGCGCGTCGAGCAACAGCCAGCGCATCCGGAACGAATTGGTCGCAAGCATGGAACGACCCACGCGCCCCGCTGCCCCTCCCGATCCGTCCGCCAGCGTCTGGACGCTGAGCGACGGACACGCCGGCAACGTGCGCCAGGCCGCTGCGCTGGCGCATGCGCTCGGCATCGGTTCCGCGCGCTCGTGGACCCTGAAGCCGCGCCTGCCATGGCGCTGGTTGGCGCCGCATCGGTGGCCAGGTAGCGAATATGCCTTCGGCGCGGATTTCGCCGGTGCGCTGGCTGCGCCGCCGAGACTGGCGATCGGCTGCGGCCGCCAGGCGGCGCTGGCCACGCGGCTGTTGCGCGCACAGGGCGCGAAGTCGGTGCAGATCCTCGATCCGCGCATCGATCCGCGCCATTGGGACCTGGTGATCGCGCCGCAGCACGACGGCCTGCGCGGCGCCAACGTGATCTCACTGCTCGGCAGCCTGCATCCGGTCGATGATCTGTGGCTGGCGCGCGCGCGCGCCGACTTCGCCGCATTCGCGGACCTGCCGCGGCCGCGCACCGCGTTGCTGCTCGGCGGATCGAGCCGGCACGTGCGCTTCGAGCGCATGGCGTTCGAGGTGCTCGCGACCAAGCTCGAAGCCGCGCTGGCACATGACGGCGGCAGCGTGCTGGTGACGACGTCGCGACGCACGCCGCGCGAACTGCGCGATGTGCTGCGCCATCGCTACGTCGAAACACCAGGCCTGACCTGGCTCGACCCGCAGGACGGCGACAACCCCTATCCAGGATTGCTGGCGTGGGCCGACCGCATCGTCTGCTCGCCCGATTCGGTCAACATGATTTCCGAGGCCTGCGCCACCGACGTGCCGGTGCACGTGTTCGATCCGGCGCGTGCGCGCGGGCCGCTGCGCGCGTTCCTCGACAGCCTGCTGGCGCGCGGACGCATCCGTGCGCTCGATCGCACGCTGGCGCCGTTCGATGTCCAACCGCTGCGCGAGACCGCGCGCGTCGCGGCCGAAGTGCGCGCCAGGCTTGGCCTCTAGCCCGCGAAGTCGAGCCCGCAGGCGCGCGTCGCGGCGCTTATCGCAGCGCGTGCAGCCGCGATCGCATCGGTCTCGACGGTGATGCGCGGACGCCGGTCCAGCGTGCAGCGCAGACCGACATCGAGCAGCGCTGCATGCGCCTGCCGCAGCGCCGTGCAGGTGTCCGCATCGAGGCTGCCGCCTTCGCACAACGCCGCCAGCAGGCCCGGCGTATCGCGCGCGACGAGCAATGTCGGCTGCGCATCCGCGTCACGCAACACCAGGTACTGCAGCAGGAATTCCAGGTCGACCAGGCCGCCCTCGCCCTGCTTGAGGTCGAAGCGCGTGCCGTCGGAACGATCGAGCTCGGCGCGCATCTTCGCGCGCATCGCCAGCACGTCCTGGCGCAAACCGCCGCGATCGCGCAATCGCGACAGGGTGTCGCCGCGTACGCGCTCGAATGCATCGCACAGTTCGGCGTCGCCGGCGACGCAACGTGCGCGCACCAGCGCCTGGTGCTCCCAGGTCCAGGCACGCTCGCGCTGGTAGTCGGCGAAGCTCGCCAGGGTCGACACCAGCAGTCCCTTGGCGCCGTCGGGGCGCAGCCGCACGTCGACGTCGTAGAGACGTCCCGCGCCGGTCACGGTGGCGAGCAGCGCGACGATCTTCTGTCCGAGGCGCGCGAACCATCGCGCCGCATCCAGCGGGCGCGCGCCCTCGGATTGCGCATCGCCCGCGGCCTGGTAGAGGAACACGACGTCGAGGTCGGAGCCGAAACCCAGTTCTTCGCCACCGAGGCTGCCGTAGCCGAGCACGGCGAAACGCGCGTCGGCGATCGTGCCGTGCACGGCGGCCATCTCGCGTTGCGCCAGGCGCAGCACCACCGCCACCACCGCATCTGCCAGCCACGCCAGCTGCCGCGTACTGTCCTGCGCCCCCTGGCGGCCATCGAGCGTGGCCAGCGCGAGGCGGAAACTCAGCGCCTGCTGGCTCTCGTTCAACGCCTGCAACGCGGCCTCGGTGTCGTCGATGGCGAGGGCGGCCGCGCAGGCCTGGGTCATTTCGGCATGTCCCGGCAGCAGCCCGGCGACGCGCACGTCGAGCAGTTCGTCGAGCAGCAGCGGATACGCAGCGAGGCGTTCGGCCAGCAGCGCACTGCGCGCGACCACGTCGACCAGTCGTTGCAGCGCTGCCGGCTGTTCGTCCAGCAGCGCGAGATAACTGGCACGGCGCAGGATGTTGTGCAGCAGCGGCAGCAACCGGCGCAGCGCCGCATCGGGTTGGCTTGATGCCGTTGCGGCGTCGAGCAGCGCCGGCAGCACACGATCAAGGCGCACGCGCGCCGCATCCGACAAAGCGCGCAACGCCGGCGCACGGGAGAAGTCGCGCAGGCTCGCGTCGGCGCTGCCGGCGTCGGCGAATCCCGCCGCCGCCAGCACTTCGGCATCACCGGCATCGGGCAATGCACGCCAGTAACCGACGAATCCGCTCGCATCGGCGCGACGACGACGCGGCGCCAGCAACGCCTCGAATTCGTTCGCCACGCGCGCTCGTTGCGCGTCGAGTTCGCGCCGCAGGACAGTCCAATCCCGGTAACCAAGTCCGTGCGCGATCCGCGCGCGATCGTCTTCGCTGTCCGGCAACGCATGCGTCTGCGCGTCGCGCAGCATCTGCAGCCGATTCTCGAGGCGTCGCAGGAACCGGTATGCGGTTCGCATGGCGCCAGCGGTCGCCGCCGCGACATGCCCCGCCTGTACCAGCGCCTGCAGCGCCGGCAGCAGGCGCCGTTCGCGCAATGCCGGCTCGCGGCCGCCGCGGATTAGCTGCAGCGCCTGCACCAGGAATTCGATCTCGCGGATGCCGCCCGGGCCGCGCTTGATGTCGTCGGCCAGTTCCTTGCGCGCGACCTCCGCTGCGATCGCCGCCTTCATCTCGCGCATGCCGTCGAGCGCGCCGTAGTCGAGGTAGCGCCGATACACGAACGGCCGCAGCGTCTCGAGGAAGCGCTCGCCGGCTACGAGGTCGCCGGCCACCGGCCGTGCCTTCTGCCAGGCGTAGCGCTCCCAGTCGCGGCCCTCGCGCTGGAAGTATTGTTCCATCGCCGCGAATGACAATGCGACCCGCCCGGCATTTCCGAACGGACGCAGACGCAGGTCGACGCGATGGCTGAAGCCATCCGCCGTCACCTCGTCGAGCAGCCTCGCCAGCTGCTGGCCGAGTCGGGCGAAATAGTCTTCCGCGGCCAGCGCGCGCGCTCCATCGGACTCGCCTTCGGTGTCGTAGGCGTAGACCAGGTCGATGTCGGAGGAGAAGTTGAGTTCGCCTCCGCCCAGCTTGCCGAGCCCGAACACCACCAGCCGCTGGGGACGGCCGTCGGCTGCGCGCAGCGTGCCGTAACGTTGCGCGAATTCGGCTTCGAGTGCGTCCAGTGCGAGCCTCAGGCAACGTTCGGCGAGCGCGGTGCTGCCGGCGAGCGTCGCATCGACGTCATCGAGCCCGAGCACATCGCGCCAGACCAGCCGGGTCGATCCCGCAGCCCGGTAACGTCGCAGCAAGGGCTGCCAGCCAGTGCGATCGTCGGGCGCCAGTACCGGCGGCACCAGCGCGATGCCGTCGAGCAGCATGGGCAGCAGGTCCGGCTGCCGCATTAGGGTCGCGATCGCGAAATCGCTGACACTGGCAACCGCGGCCAGCTGCGCGGCGACAGCGGATTCGGCGAGCCGTTCCGCCAGATCCGGCGACGTGGCGCGCAGGCGCTGCAAGGCGCGCTCGGTGATGGCGGAAACGGGGGCGGCGCCGGAGTCGTTCACCCGGCGATTCTGTCACGGCCCCATTTTTGCCAGGCCTCGCTTTGCCGGGCAATAAAAAGCCCGCCCCGGACGAACCGGTTGCGGGCCTGCTCCCTCCCCCACGTCGGGACGCAGAACCATCGTGAAGGAATCGTTATTCCTTATGCACGCTGCACTGCACAAATAATGCTGATTGATTCAGGGCGCCAGCGTGACCTTGGCGCCAGCCCCGCGCGACTCGGCGCCCTACGGCTTCAACGGCCGCTTCGTCTACGCGCGCTTGAACTACAAGTGGTGAGCCTCGTCTCGCTGTAGGAGGGAGGGATTCAGCCCCGACGCGTTCGCGCCGAAGAACGTCGGGGCTGAAGCCCCTCCCACAAGAACGGGACCCGCGCGGCGTTGGGTCCCAAGCTGGGCTGTCCACCGACGCCGCGGCGACCGGCGTTCCGCTTCCGGATCGGACTGCTCCATCGCCATGAACAAAAAAAGCCCCGCATCGCTGCGGGGCTTTCACTTCCGGAGGGCGCTACCGGCGTCGGACCAGCGTCACGGACGCGCGATGGTGATCACCGGCGAAGTCCAGGTTTCCGTGTCGGCGGGATTGGCGGCGTCGCCGAGCGCCTTGAGCACCGACAGCTTGACCACGTAGGTACCGTTCGGCACGAGGTAGGACTTGTTGCCGGCGGTCGTCACGCCATCCCAGGGGAAGGCGAAGAAACCGGTCGCGGTGCTGTTGCGGGGCAGGTAATCCTCCTGGTACGCGCGGTGCCAGACCTTGCCGCTGCCGGTCGCGAACACCTCAAGCCGCAGCCGCCGCGACTGGTGGTCCAGGTGGATCAGGAAGAACGGGATGTCGTTGCCGACCATGGTGTAGGTGCCGCCGGCAGGACGGTTGTTGTAGCTGGTGCCCGCAGCATTCAGCTGCGCAAGCCACGGGAACCCGTTCGCGGTCGGGGTCAACACCACGCGGGCCTGGTAGTCGCCGATGTAGCCGGCGAACGGCACCCGCAGCGTCGCACTGCCGTCGTCGGGAGTGAACACCAGGTAGCCACCGTACATGCCGTTGGCCGGGCCGGTCGCGGGCGTGATCGTGACATCCACGGCCGCGCTGGCACCGGGCGCCACGATCACGTTCGGTGCACTGAACGCCGCCGCCGCATCGGAGCCGAAGAATGACGGCGTGAATGTGTTGGCTCCGGTGGAGACCGCATTCACCGCAGAAGGCGTGTACGTCACCACGGTCGAGCCGGTATTGCGCAGCGTCAATGTGGCGCTGACCGGTCCCGCCTGGCTTTCACCCAGCGACAGCTTGGCCGGTTCGATGCGGGTGGCAGTGACGATGGCATTGTCGATCCGCACCATGCCGGCGCCCTGGCGATGGGCATGATCGAGCAGACCCGTGCCGGGATTGAGCGACCAAAGCTTCGGCACGGCGCTGTTCTGCAGGATGCCGCGGACCTTCTGCGCGGACGTCGCGGGGGCCGCCTGCAGCAGCAGCGCTGCGGTACCGGCGACGTGCGGGGAGGCCATCGAGGTCCCGCTGAGGACCGCGTAGCTGCCCAGCTCGATCGGCCAGGTCGAGTAGATATTGCCGCCCGGCGCGCCGATGTCCGGCTTCAATACCAGATCCGGCGACAGCCCGTAGGAGCTGAAGGACGAGATCCGGCCGCCGGTGGGACTCACGAACGAGGCCTGCAGCGCGGTCCAGGTCATCGTGACCGCGTCGGTGGCCAGGCGACCGTTGATCAGCGCGCCCTCGGTGTTGGACACCGCGACCACCGGGATGGTGATGGCCGGGCTGCCCGCCACGGTCGGATTGATCCGGCCGGCGACGTTGTTGTAGAGCACCACGCCGATGGCCCCGGCGTTCTGCGCATTGAACGACTTCTGGTAGAACGAGCAGGTGCCGCGGCGGATCAGCGCGACCGTGCCGCTGAGGCTGCCGGCCGCCAATGCCGCACAGGCATCGGCGGTCGAGCTGGTGGTGCCGGTGCGCGCCATCGCCGCACTGCCGGAGGTCGGCGGTGCCGGCGCGCCGGTCGCCGCCGAGTAGCCGATCTTGGTGTCGTCCGGCGAGACGGTGAAATACGGCAGCAGGCTGTGCGTGTTGTCGAACGACGCCACGCCGATGACCTTGTCGCCCAGCCCCGGCGCGCCCGCCGCGTACAACCCGTTGGCGCCGCTGTTGCCGATCGAGGCCACGACCACCATGCCCTTGTTGACCAGCCGCGAGGCAGCCTGGGCGGTCGGGTACTGCGGCCACTGGAACGACGAACCGATGCTCATGTTGAGCACGTCCATGTGATCGGCGAGCGCGCGCTCCATCGCCAGGATCATGATGTCGGCCGTGGTCGAACCCGCGCAGCCGAACACCCGGTAGGCACCGAACGTGACGCCGGGCGCAACGCCCTTGACCGTGCCGTTCGCGCCGACGATGCCGGAGACATGGGTGCCGTGGCCGGCGCAATCGTCTGGAATCGCATCCGGCGTCACATCCGGGTTGTAGCTGGCGGAGGAAGGGTCGGCGTTGAACGCATCGCCGACGAAGTCCCAGCCGGCGATCACGCGGGCGCTCGGGAAATCCGTGGTGTCGTCGGTGCCGCTGCCACCGAAATCGGGATGGTCGATGTCGATGCCGGTGTCCATCACCGCCACCTTGACGCCGGTACCGTCGAGGCCGAGATCGTTCTGCACCACGTCGGCGCCGGTCATCGCCAGCGCGGTGAACAGTTCCGGCGACGATTCCGTGGTGCGCGGGATGGCGACCGTGTCGACCATGTAGATCGCCTTGACTCCGGCGATGCGCGACAGCTTGCTCAGCTGGGTCTTGTCGATCGCGATCGACAGGCCGTTGAAGAGGGTGTCGTAGGCGTAGCGTTCCTTGAACTTGAGTCCGGCCGCACGCGCGTTGTTGCGGAACGCCTGCTTCTCGGACTTCACGCTCGCCAGGCTGCCGCCATCGGCGACCGGCGCGCCGCTCAATTCGACGAACCACAGTTGTGAGGATTCGTCATCGATCGAGGGATCTGCGGCAGGCGCGGGCGTCTGCGGCTGCAACTCGACGACTTGACCGGAGAGCTGCTGCCCGATCGCAATGGTGCACAAACTCACTAACGCCGCGGTAGCGACGACCGACCGCATCTTCATCGGACTCCCCTTCGTTGACAATGGAAACTGTGACCTGGCTCACAGCAGAACTCCCTTGATAGCAGACTTTTGCGCGCGGCTCCAGTTGCAGCGCACCAGGTCCGGCCGGCCGCCGGCACGGACCCGCCCATTCAGATCGCCCGGGGCCGCCCGCAGCCACGCGTGCGCCCGCAGCAGGCATCCCGGCGCGCGGCGTTACCGGCCAGAGCGCCCACCAACGATGCGACACGGCCAGCCCCCCCGCTGCGATCGCCACGGCCCCACGGCGCATGGGGGGATAGCCGGCGTTGCGACCGGTGCTGCCCCAGGTCAGCTGCAGGTCGCCCCGCGCAGCGCCATGCCGAAGCCCACCACAAGCGGCCGCCGTTGCCGATGACGACTTCGCGCGCGGCGATCAGCGCCTGATAGCGCTGCTTGCCGACCTTGGCGACGAACGCGCGCTTTGATCCAGTCGAAACCACAGCGATATCCCACGTAGCCGGAATACGCCCCGAGCACCCGGCCGCGCCAAGCAAGATCGATGCCGGATCGCACGCCGCAAAAAAAAGCGGCCACGACACTAGCCAGACCAGGCGCCACGGGCCATG
>JBDSFV010000138.1:0-5508 GCA_039919355.1 Luteimonas sp.
GCTGATGCTGTCGGGTATCGGCCCGGCCGCGCAGTTGCGCCGGCACGGGATCGACGTGGTGTTCGATGCGCCGCAGGTCGGCGAGAACCTGCAGGATCATCTCGATGTCTGCACGCTGCGCCACTCGACCCAGCCGATCACCTACGACCGCGTCAGCGACCTGAAGATCGCATTCGACTACTACCTGCGCGGCCACCGCGGCGCGGGCAGCAGCAACATCGCCGAGGCCGGCGCCTTCGTGCGCTCGCGCCACGCCCCCGACGCGCGCGCGGACATCCAGATGCACTTCGTTCCTGCGATGCTGGAAGACCACGGCCGCCATCGGCTCGAAGGCGACGGTTACACGCTGCATGCGTGCTTCCTGCGCCCGCGCAGCCGGGGCCGGGTCGGGCTGGTCAGCGCGCAGGCGGCGGACAAGGCGCGGATCGAGGCGAACTACCTCAGCGACGCCGAAGGCTTCGACCTGAAGATGATGGTCGAGTGCGCCCGGCTCGCGCGCGAGGTGTTCGCGCAGCCGGCCTTCGACGCCTACCGCGGCGCCCCGATCTTCCCCGCGCGCCCGGATCTGAGCGATGGCGAATGGGTCGAGTTCATTCGCGCCAGGGCCGAGACCGTCTATCACCCGGTCGGCACCTGCCGCATGGGCAGCGACGACGCATCGGTGGTCGACCCGCAACTGCGCGTACGCGGCGTCGACGGCCTGCGCGTGGTAGACGCCTCGGTGATGCCGACCCCGCCGACCGGCAACACCAATGCACCGACCATCATGATTGCGGAGCGGGCGGCGGATTTGATTCGCAACCGGGCGTGATCGCAGGACGGAACCCGCGCAGCGGGCGGAACGCTCTTCAAAGCCGTGACAAAAGGCAAGAGCGCCCCTCATCCGCCTTCGGCACCTTCTCCCCGCTGACAACGCGGGGAGAAGGAACATCAACCGCGCTCCAGCATCGGCGGCAGCGGGCAGTGCAGGACGCCGCAGATGGTGCGCAGCAGTTCGGCTTCGGCGACGTTGACGCGGCCGTCGTGGCTGATCGCGGCGGTGATGCCTTCGACCAGCGCCTGCTTGGCCAGCGGATCCAGCGCGTCGAGCAATTCCCAGACCTCGTCCAGCACCAGCACGCCACCGGCGCGCGGCAGGTACGGCAAGTGGTCGCGCGGCAGCACCCGCTGGATGCCGGCCAGATAGGCGCGCTGGGCGTCGGCGGGATCGCCGTTGCCGGCCTGGGCGACGACGCACAGCAGCGTGGCGATCTCGCTGCGCACTTCGTTGAGCTTGCGCCGGCCGAAGCGCGCGTGCCGCGCCGGGTCCAGTGATTCGCGCACCTGTGCCTGCAACAGCCGGCCGAGGCAGTACTCGAACAGCGAAACGTGGCCGTCCGCGTTGATCACCGCGTGCACGGTGTCCAGGAAGCTGTCGAGCTCCGGCCGCGGGCGCAACCGCAGCACCGGGAACGCGAGCGCCGCCAGTGGCAGCCGCAGCATGGGGTGCAATTCGTCGATCGCCTGCCGGTGCAGCTGCGCCGCCTGCGCGGCAACCGGCTGGCCCAGGCGCGCGGCGATCTCGGTGCCCTGGATACCGGCCAGCGTGTGGTCGCCGTCCAGCAGCAGGCCCAGCAGCAGCGGCATCACCGCCTCGCGCTGCGCGGCGAGCGCGCGCAGGCTGGCAGGAATGGTCGCCACGATCGCGTCGGCGCGGCGGTAGTCGTCCGCGGCCGGCTGGGCGACCTGCGCCACCACCATCGGTGGGGTGACGTTCCATTCCGTGTTTGCGTTCGGCAGGCGCGCACCGCTGCCGGCGTCGAGGCCGAGGCGCGCGTCCTCCTCCAGGCCGTTCGGCGGCGACGCCAGCCAGCGGTGGGTGAGTTCGTCGAGCTGGTCAGCGCGGAAGGACGGCTCCAGTGCCTGGATGCGCTCGAGCAGCGGCGGATGCGTGGCGAACAGGCCGGAAAATCCGACGCCATCGCCGAACAGCATGTGGCTGACTTCCTCGGCGTCGCCGCGGTCGTTGAGCCTGGAACCCTCGCCGATGCCGCCGATCTTCTTGAGCGCGCCGGCCAGGCCCTGCGTCTGCCGGGTGAACTGCACCGCCGAGGCATCGGCCAGCGACTCGCGGGTGCGGCTGACGCTGGCCTTGATCATGCGGCCGAAGAACAGGCCGATGTAGCCGACCACCATCGCGATCAGCGCCGCCGCCAGCACCGCACCGGCGCCTTTGGAATTGCGTCCGCGGCCGCCGAACTGCAGCACCTTGCGCCCGATCAGCCCGAGCATGAGGATGCCGAACAGCACGCCGATCAGGCGGATGTTCAGGCGCATGTCGCCGTTGAGGATGTGGCTGAACTCGTGCGCGATGACGCCCTGCAGCTCGTCGCGATTGAGCCGGTCGAGCGCGCCGCGGGTGACCGCGACCACCGCGTCGGACGGCGAATAGCCGGCGGCGAAGGCATTGATCGCGGCCTCGTGCTCGAGCACATAGATCTTGGGCACCGGCACGCCGGAGGCGATCGCGATCTCCTCGATGACATTGCGCAGCCGGCGCAGGTTGAAGTCGGTGGTGTCCTCGGGTACCGGCACGCCGCCGAACTGCAGCGCCACCGGCTCGCCGCCACCGCGCAAGGACGCGATCCGGTAGAGCGAGCCGAGGCCGATGATTGCCAGCGTGGCAAAGGTGGAAAAGACCAGCAGCGCACCGACTTCACCCGGCTCCTTGCCCGCGCTGCCGCCGTAGGCGACCCAGGTGGCAAAGTCCACAGCGACCACGATGCCGGCCACCGCCAGCGCGAACAGCACGACCAGGCGCGCCGAGGTGCGTCGGGCCGCAGCCTGGTGTTCGAAGAAGTTCATGGCTTCTGTTCTCCCTTCTCCCATCGGGAGACAAATCGGCAGGATTGCCGAATTGCACGGCGTTAGCCGCCCGAAGGGTGAGCCACATGGATGTGGCGAATGTACGTGCCCGGAGGGCAGATGAAGGGCCGGTGGAGTAACGCTGCCGACCGACTATCGCAACTTCGTTGGCCCCTCACCCCCTAGGGAGAGGGGCTATCGCTCATGACGATCAGAACTCCACCTTCGGCGCCGCGCGCACTTCGGCCTGCTTCTCTTCCGCAATCTCCAGCAGCGCGGCCGGGGCGAACTGGAACATGCCGGCGACCGCGCTCGACGGAAACACCTCGCGCCGGTTGTTGTAGGCCATCACCGAATCGTTGAACGCCTGGCGTGCGAACGCGACCTTGTTCTCGGTCGAGGTCAGCTCCTCGGACAGCTGCATCATGTTCTGGTTGGCCTTGAGGTCCGGGTAAGCCTCGACCACCACCATCAGCCGGCCCAGTGCGCCGTTCAGCGCCCCTTGCGAACTGGCAAGTTCCGCCATCGCCGCCGGGTCGCCGGGGCTGGCCTTGGCCGCGGACAGTCCGGCCATCGCCGCACCGCGGGCGGCGGTCACCGCCTCCAGCGTCTCGCGTTCATGCCTGATGTAGCCCTTGGCGGTCTCGACCAGGTTGGGAATCAGATCGAAGCGGCGCTGCAACTGCACGTCGATCTGGGCAAAAGCGTTCTTGAAGGCGTTGCGGGCGGTGACCAGCCCGTTGAAGATGCCGACCGCCCAGAACGCCAGCACGGCGACAATTGCGAGCAGGATCAAAAGCGTGACCATCGAAGCTCCCCTTGTTCATGCAAAGTCGGAAACAGACGCTATGATCGGTCTGCAACAGCAGCATACGCAGGGGGCAGGGCCGATGAAAGACGGCATCGATCGGCGGCATCGGCGGACATGGCTGCTCGGCACCTTGAGGCTCGGCACGCTTGCGCTGCTGCTGCCGCTGGCCCTGGGTTCCACCGCGCAGACTCCCCTGCGCTGGAACAACCCGCAACCCTCCACGCAGGTCGCCACGGTCACCACCGCGCCTGCAGCGTACGTCAACAGCACTCCCCACCAGATCGCCTACGCGCCGCCTCCGCAGCGGACGATGCCGCTGGCCTCGGGCTTCGACGTACGCCAGTTCGAATCGATGGCGCAGGCGCTGGTCGCCGACCAGCGCGTTCCCGGCCTGGCGATGGCGGTCGTGCAGAACGGCCGCATCCTCAGCGCACGCGGCTACGGCATCACCGACATGCGCGCGGCCGAACCGGTCGACGCCCATACGGTGTTCCGGCTGGCGTCGCTGTCGAAATCCTTCGCCGGCACCGTCACCGGCATGCTGGTGTCCGAAGGCGCGCTGCGCTGGGACAGCAAGCTCACCGATTTCATGCCGACATTGCGGCTGGCCGATCCGACTGCGGCGCAACAGCTGACCGTGGCCGACGTGCTCAGCCATCGTGTCGGCCTGACCCACAACACCTACGACCGCGACCTGGAAGCCAACGCCGACTACCGCAACCTCGTGCAGAAGCTCGCATACGCGCCGATGGCCTGCCGTCCCGGCGAATGCTATGCCTACCAGAACATTGCCTTCAGCCTGATCGGCGACGTCGTGTTCGCCGCCACCGGCAAGTTCTATGGCGAGGCCGTGGCGCGCCGCATCTTCAAGCCGCTGGGCATGAACGATGCCAGCACCGGGCTGGAGGGCATCGAGGCCAGCCCGCGCTGGGCCAGGCCGCACGTGCGCGGCCGCGGCGGCTGGGTGTCGCTGATGCCGAAGCCGAGCTACTACCGGGTCGCGCCCGCGGCCGGCGTCAACGCCAGCATCAGCGACATGGCGCAATGGCTGATCGCGCAGACCGGGCACCGCCCCGACGTGCTGCCCGAATCGCTGCTGGCGACGCTGCATGCGCCGGTGGTCGACACCCCGACCGAATTGCGTGGCTCGTCGTGGCGGCGCGAACGGCTCAATGCCGCCGGCTATGCACTCGGCTGGCGGGTGTACGACTACGCCGGCCACCGCGTGGTGTTCCATGGCGGCGCCGTGCAGGGCTACCGCGGCATGGTCGCACTGGTGCCCGAGCGCGACCTCGGCATCGCGATCCTCTGGAACAGCGAGAGCGCACTGCCGAGCGGACTGATGCCGACCATCCTGGATCGCGCGATAGGCCTGTCGCCACATTGGCTCGACGACGACACCCTCGGCGACACCCTGTACGCCCGGGATCCGGACGAAACACCCGGCGTGGAATCCTCGGCCGCAGACACGAAGCCCCGGTAGCAGCGCTGCCAACGCAGCCGGGGAAAAGGGCGGGGAAAGGGGTCAGCCGGCGTAGGGCGGGTCTTGACCCGCCGCTTTCCCGACGCAAATTGAAAGACCGGCGGGTCAAGACCCGCCCTACGCAGCTCGCTTTACGTCGCCCAATAAAAAACTCCCTCCCCGCCTGGGCGTGCGGAGAGGGAGCCTGGATTACGACTAATCGGGGATTGCTTACATCATCGGCGCCGGCGCCGAAGGCATCGCCATGGGGGCAGCCTTTCGCTTCGCCGGACGCTTTGCCTTCTTCGCAGCAGGCTTCTTGGCCGCCTTCTTGGCGGTCTTCTTCGCTGCAGGACGCTTTGCCGCCTTCTTGGCGGTCTTCTTCGCGGCC
>JBDSFV010000139.1:0-3246 GCA_039919355.1 Luteimonas sp.
ACGCAGGATTTCCGGATCGGTGTAGCGCGGGCGCGACAGAAAATCGGCTTCGGAATACAGCCGGTAGCACACGCCAGCAGCAACGCGTCCGCAACGTCCCTTGCGCTGGTCGGCGCTGGCTTGCGAGATGGCCTCCAGATGCAATCGGTCGAGTTTGCCGCGAGGGCTGTAGCGCTTGACCCGCGCCACGCCCGGATCTATCACGTAGCGGATGCGCGGCACCGTGAGCGAGGTTTCGGCAACATTGGTCGCCAACACGATGCGACGCTTGCTGCCCGGATGGAACACGCGGTCCTGGTCGCGCACCGACAACCGCGCGTACAGCGGCAGCACTTCGGTGTGGCGGTACTTGCGGCGTTCCAGCGCCTGGTGCGCGTCGCGGATCTCGCGCTCGCCCGGCAGGAAGATCAGCGTGTCGCCAAGCGGCGACTCGCGTGAGATTTCATCGCAGGCGGCAACGATGCCGTCGAGCACGGAAATGGGGTCAGAGTCATCGTCCGGACGGGAACGCCGGGAATTCGCTGGTCCGTCTGGGGAAAATGACCCTGGCCCCATCTCCTCCAGCGGTCGGTAGCGCACTTCGACCGGATGACCGCGGCCTTCGACATCGACCACCGGCGCATCGCCGAAGTGCTCCGAGAAACGCCCGGTATCGATGGTGGCCGAGGTGACGATGACCTTCAGGTCACGTCGCTTCGGCAGCAGCTGCTCGAGGTAGCCGAGCAGGAAGTCGATGTTGAGGCTGCGCTCGTGCGCCTCGTCGATGATCAGCGTGTCGTAGTTCGAGAGCCAGCGATCCGACTGGATCTCGGCCAGCAGGATGCCGTCGGTCATGAACTTGACCGCGGTCTGTGCGCTGATGTTGTCGTTGAAGCGCACCTGATAGCCGACGGCGCCGCCGAGCGGCACCTGCAGCTCCTCGGCCACGCGGCGTGCGACCGTGCGCGCGGCGATCCTGCGCGGCTGGGTGCAGCCGATCATGCCGGCGGCGCCGCGACCGGCGGCAAGGCAGAGCTTGGGCAACTGGGTGGTCTTGCCGGAACCGGTCTCGCCGGCGATCACCACGACCTGGTGCGCACGGATCAGTTCGACGATGCGTCCGGCCTCGACCGCGATCGGCAGGTCGGGGGCGACCGCCACCTGCGGCAATGCCGCCGCGCGCGCCGTGCACGCCGCGATCGAGGCCTGCAGCGCCTGCAAGAAGGCTGTTTGCGCCTTCGCATCGGTGGGTGTCGCGTTCCAGCGCGACCAGAGGCCGTGCAGGCGGCCACGATCGCGCGACTGCGCGCCGTCGATCGCGCGCCGGGCCTGGCCTAACGCCGCCTTGTCATGTACCTCCATAGACTCCATCGATCGCTTCGGTAGCGATAATCCATTTCACGACACGCCCGCCACGGCCTATTGTGGCTGCAACACTCGAGAGGGAGCACCCGCATGGCCAAGTCCAAGCCCGCGAAGTCGAAACCGCAGCCCGCCAGCCCACCGGCTCCCGCGGGCAACGCACCCGCGATCGATATCGGGATCAGCGGTGGCGACCGCAAGAAGATCGCCGAGGGCCTGTCACGCTTCCTCGCCGACAGCTACACGCTGTACCTGAAGACCCACAACTTCCACTGGAACGTCACCGGGCCAATGTTCAACGCCCTGCACGTGATGTTCGAGGGCCAGTACACCGAGCAGTGGGCGGCGCTGGACGAGATCGCCGAACGCATCCGCGCGCTGGGTTTCAACGCACCCGGATCCTATGCCGAGTTCACGCAGCTGTCGTCGATTCCCGAGGAACCCGGCCTCGGCGACACCGTCGACTGGCGCGAGATGGTACGCCAGCTCACGGTCAGCAACGAGGCGGTGTGCCGCACCGCGCGCAAGGTGCTCAAGGGCGCCGACGACGCCGGCGACGATCCGTCGGTCGATCTGCTGACCCAGCGCCTGCAGATGCACGAGAAGTACGCCTGGATGCTGCGCTCGCTGCTGCAGTAAGTCGCTGCAAAACAGACGGCTGGATTTTCCCTTCTCCCGCTTGCGGGAGAAGGTGCCGAAGGCGGATGAGGGCACGCGACACCGCAGTCCCCGGCGCCATCCCCGTCTCTGGCTTGCCCTCACCCCAGCCCTCTCCCGTAAACGGGAGAGGGAGCGAATCGGAATCCGCTTGCGGCATTTTCCGACATGCCCGAGCGGCGACGCTTGTTACCCTAGTCGCATGTCCAACGCCGCCCTCGCCCAGCTCCGCCACGTCTTCGGTTTCGATTCCTTCCGCGGCGAGCAGGCGCAGGTCGTCGACCACGTCACTGGAGGCGGGGACGCGCTGGTGCTGATGCCCACCGGCGGCGGCAAGTCGCTGTGCTACCAGTTGCCGGCGCTGTTGCGCGAAGGCACTGCGATCGTAGTCTCGCCGCTGATCGCGCTGATGCAGGACCAGGTCGAGGCGCTGCGCCAGCTCGGCGTGCGCGCGGCCTTCCTCAATTCGACGCAGGATGCAGGCGAATCCGCTGCGACCGAGCGCCAGTTGCTGGACGACGAACTCGACCTGCTCTATGTGGCGCCTGAGAGGCTGCTGACGCCGCGCTTCCTGTCGCTTCTCGACCGCACGCGGATCGCCCTGTTCGCCATCGACGAGGCGCACTGCGTCTCGCAATGGGGCCACGACTTCCGCCGCGAATACCGCGAATTGACCATCCTGCACGAGCGCTGGCCGCAGGTACCGCGGATCGCGCTCACCGCCACCGCCGATGCACCGACCCGGCGCGAGATCGTCGAGCGATTGGCGCTGGAAGACGCGCGCCAGTTCGTCAGTTCGTTCGACCGGTCCAATATCCGCTACTCGGTGGTGCAGAAACATGACAGCCGGCGCCAGCTGCTCGACTTCCTCGACGGCCATCCGCGCGAATCCGGCATCGTCTACTGCCTGTCGCGGCGCAAGGTCGAGCAGACCGCCGAGACGCTGGCCGGACTGGGGTTCAAGGCCCTGCCCTACCACGCCGGTCTTGACGCCGAGGTGCGTGCCACCAACCAGCGGCGGTTCCTGCGCGAGGACGGCGTCGTCATCGTCGCGACGATCGCCTTCGGCATGGGGATCGACAAACCCGACGTGCGCTTCGTCGCGCACATCGACCTGCCCAAGTCGATGGAAGGCTATTACCAGGAGACCGGCCGCGCCGGCCGCGACGGTGCGCCTGCGGATGCGTGGCTCTGCCAGGGCCTGAGCGACGTGGTGCTGCTGCGGCAGATGATCGAGCAGTCGGACTC